>JAADFV010000440.1 GCA_013152695.1 Chloroflexota bacterium
GGGGCCGTGATCACCTCTGCCGGGGATTGGGAAACGGTGGGTGTGCTCGTAGCCGGCTGAGACGAGGGAAAGGTCTCTGTCTTATCACCAATGACGGCTACGGTGGTCAGCACGGGAACAACATCACCACTGGAAAAGGGACCATGATGGAGGTAGCCGTCGGCAGTGGCTTCGATCGTGAAGGTGGATTTATCCGTTTCAATCTCCAATACTTCCTGTCCGGCCGTCACCTGGGCGCCATCGGCGACTAGCCATTCGATCAGTGTGACGTCTTCAACACTATTACCCAGTTTAGGAATGATCAGGGGTTCTGCCATCGGTGATTCTCCCAATAAAAGAGTGCTTGGCAAGGGATTAGACTAACTGTACGGAGATGCCCCGTTCGCGTATTTGCCTGACTAAATCAGGCGGGGCATCGCGATCGCTTAATACGATATCGATATCGTCGAGGCTGGCAAAGGTGGCCAGTCCCACCCGTCCCCACTTGCTGGAATCGATCACGGCAATGACCTGACGACACATGTGCACGAGCTCGTGCTTGACCGCAGCTACTTCAGCGCTGATGTCGGTAAGACCTTCGGGAATGGCAAGACCGTGGGCACCAAAGAATCCTTTTTGGATATTGAACTGGCCGAGATAGGCCAGACCATCGACATCGATGAGGGAGGCAGTGTGTCGCTGGACAATGCCTCCCGGCATGACCACCGTGACACCGCTTGCATTCAGGAGCGTTTGTGCCACCGCCAGGCTACTGGTGAGGACGGTCACGTACTGGTGCTGTTTGAGGTGCTGGGCAATGGCGAGGGCGGTGCTGCTACTATCCAGGAAAATGGCGTCCCCTTTCCCGACCAGTTTGGCGCCGGCAAGACCAATATGGCTTTTTTCGCGGGGATGTTGATGCCGCCGTCGTTCCAGGCGGAGGTCCTCGAGGCCGGGTGCAGCGGGGACGGCACCGCCATGAGTACGTAAGATCTTACCTTGCTGGGCTAATATTTGCAGATCGCTGCGCACTGTCACTTCGGAAACGCCGAATTTCTCACTTAATTCCGACACCATCACTCTGCCCTGAGCCTGGAGATGGCTGAGGATGGCCTGGCGGCGCTCTTCGGGATAAAGGGAATGGTTGGACATGGTGCGGAAAGTAGGCTCGGATTTGGGTTCGAGACCGGGGGAACACTTGGGATCGACTTTCGGCATTAAGCGTAACATAAAAGCGTCGCTTCGTCAAAAACAATGCTTTCGAATTATTGACATTACTTACGAATTGGCGTTAAAATAAAAGAACTCGAAGATCAAGAGCCCTTTTTCCCCGACCAGGAGTACAATCATGACCAAGCGCATCCCCATTGATCCGGCTGAAGCACGCAAACCAGGCGTCATCACCGCACCAGAAATTCCCGTCAATGCCTATGTGTCAGATCCCCAGGCTGAAGCTGAACGCTACGGCTCAGCAGCGCTCGTGCAGATGTACCGGGATATGGCCGCGATCCGCGAATTCGAACTCATGCTTGATAGTGTGAAGAAGACCGGAGCTTATGAGGGAATTGCCTACTCCCACCGGGGGCCGGCACATCTTTCCATTGGCCAGGAGGCAGCGGCCGTGGGGCAGGCCTTTTATCTGACTCCGGATGATTTCATTTTTGGCTCTCATCGCAGCCACGGCGAGATTCTCGCCAAGAGTTTATCAGCCATCGCCAAGCTGAGCGATGCGGAATTGATGGATACCATGAAGAACTACATGGGGGGAGCGACCTTAGGTGTGGTGGAGCGTTTTACGAGTGACAGCGATGTGAAGGGACTGGCAATCAATTATGTACTTTATGGAACGCTTGCCGAGATTTTCGGACGTGAGCCGGGTTTCAATAAGGGTATGGGCGGCTCGATGCATGCCTTTTTCCCGCCCTTTGGTGTGATGCCCAATAATGCCATTGTCGGCGGTTCTGCTGATATCGCCACTGGCGCTGCTCTCTTCAAGCGTATCCGCCGGCAGCCCGGCATTGTCATTGCCAATATCGGCGATGCTTCCATGGGCTGTGGACCGGTATGGGAAGCGATGATGCTGGCGGCAATGGACCAGTATCACACCCTCTGGCCCCCGGAGATCGGTGGCGCCCCGCCCATCCTTTTCAATTTTATGAATAATTTTTACGGAATGGGGGGGCAGCCGCAGGGGGAGACCATGGGTTTTGGCATGTTGGCGCGTGTGGCAATGGGCGTGAATCCGCAGGCCATGCACGCGGAGCGCATCGATGGCTATAACCCTTTGGCAGTAGCCGATGCTATCGCTCGCAAGAAGGAGCTGCTCTTGCAGGGTGAGGGCCCGGTTTTACTGGATACGGTCACTTATCGCTTTGCCGGTCACTCGCCTTCTGATGCCATGGCCTATCGTACCAAGGAGGAATTGGAAGCCTGGCAGGAGCAAGACTCGCTTGTGACATTTGCCCGCTACCTGCAGGAAAATGGGCATGCTACTGCCAGCGAACTAGAGGCGTATCATGCTGACATCAAAGAGCGTTTGTTAAAGGTATTTCAGGCTGCAATTTCCCTGGAGATATCGCCTCGTGTGGACCTCCATGCAGATGTCCTCGACGAGATGACATTCAATAATGCGTATGCCGATCGGTTGGCTGATGACGAGCCCGCGGTGCTCCTACCCAAGGAGGAAACACGTTTCAAGATTACCTCCAAGAAATTACGCTTCGGTCTTGATGAGCAGGGCAACAAGCTATCCAACATGCGGGCTCTGACTTATGCCGAGGCTCTCTTCGAGGCGATATTACATCGCTTTTATGAAGACCCCACAATGGTGGCCTATGGCGAGGAAAATCGTGATTGGGGTGGAGCCTTTGGCGTGTATCGAGGTTTGACCGAAGCTTTGCCCTATTATCGCCTGTTCAATACGCCAATTTCAGAGGGGGCTATTGTCGGCTCGGCAGTGGGCTATGCAATCTCAGGCGGTCGCGTAGTTGCTGAACTCATGTACACTGATTTTATGGGACGCGCCGGTGATGAAATCTTCAATCAGATGGCGAAATGGCAGGCTATGTCGGCCGGACTTTTGAAGATGCCAATGGTTTTACGTGTCTCGGTCGGGTCAAAGTATGGTGCTCAGCATTCACAGGATTGGACTTCGATTGTGGCGCATATCCCCGGCCTTAAGGTCATGTATCCGGCCACACCGTATGACGCCAAAGGTATGCTTAATTTAGCCTTGCGGGGTACTGATCCGGTGATCTTTTTCGAAAGCCAGCGCCTCTATCCCGAACCTGAAATCTTGGTTGAGGGTGGCGTGCCTGTGGACTATTACGAAGTACCCTTGGGTGAACCGGCTGTACGTCGCCAGGGAAGTGATGTGACTATCCTCACCTTGGGTGCCACCCTTTATCGTGCCCTCGACGCAGCCACGGAATTGCAGAATAAATACGGCGTTTCTGCCGAGGTGATCGACCTGCGCTTCATCAATCCCCTCAATTACGAGCCTTTGGTCGCCTCCGTGAAGAAAACAGGCAAGGTGATCCTTACTTCTGATGCTGTGGAACGAGGTTCTTTCATGCATACCGTAGCCTCGAACTTAGGGCAACTGGCCTTCGATTATCTTGATGGACCCCCAGTCGTCGTCGGCTCCCGCAATTGGATTACCCCTCCTGCCGAGTTAGAAGACAGCTTTTTCCCACAAAAAGAATGGATTATTGACGCCCTGCATGAGCGCGTTCTGCCGCTCGCCGGTCATCAAGTGACTACTAAACAGTCGCTCTCAGAGATAGTACGGCGGAATCGTCTTGGTGTATGAGATTCGCACCTAGCGCTTCATGTCGCCTGGGACAAAGATGTTGAGGATAATGCTGACTACAGAGACGATCAGCGCCCCGAAAAAGGCGGAGCCAAAGTTTGCCACCGTGAAGTTCACGCCGAAGCCCTGGGCCAATTCTCCTGTCAGCCACAACATGAGGGCATTGATGACAAGGATAAAAATGCCAAGAGTCAAGGCGACAAAGGGGCATGTGAGCAATTTGATCACAGGCTTGATGACAGCATTGACTATGCCAAATAGGGCCGCAACGATCAAAAGGTCGGTGATAGAACCGTAATGGATACCATCGATGAGGAAAGCAGACGCCCCCAACGCCACAGCGTTGATGATCAAGCGAACAATGAGCTTTTGCATAGTTTTTTCCCTTGGTAAAGTAAAAGAGGGTGGGTCGAGTGATTATTCGGTTGGGGGATAGCCTATTTTACAGAAAACATGAGAAGGCGCGCAACTCGTCGTTTGCCACTCGCCTCCACCCTCACTTTTACTCGACAAAAAGCTCGACTCGCTGACCCGACTCCTCATCATCAGCTTCCAGAACTTTACCCGCTTGTCCTTCCTGGAGGGCACTGAGAACCTCTTCATATTCGCCGGCTGGGGACACATTACCCACGAGGCGTAACCCCAGCTTGATACCAACTTGTACGATGTGCAAGGGGATATTGAGTTCTTTTTTGACAGAGCCTGAGTGCAGGTCGGTGACGCGAGCACGCAGCCATTGGGGCGTGACATCGGTGGATGTGGCGTTTCTCTGGGAGGAGCGGTCAGCGGCGCGCATGGCCTCCAAGAGGCGCGCACCCTCTTCCGCCGTGATTTTACCTTCGGAAACCATCTGTAAAACACGACTGCGTTCTTCAGTTGTGGGCATCAGACACCTCCGAGAATAAAAGAAGTGGGTGTTGCTTTGGTAGGTTTTTGGGGTTTAGATTTCAGGCGAAATCGATGGTAAAGTGGCCGTTTTCATAAATGAGCTGGTCGTCTGCAAAGATTTGGCCGCCGTCACGGAGATCTACCACCATATCCCAATGAATCTGAGATTCGTTGACACCACCTGTTTCGGGAATGGACAAACCAAGCGCCATGTGGGCGGTACCCTGGATTTTTTCATCGAAGAGAGTATGTTTGGTGAATTGAGTGATGCCTGGATTCGTGCCGATAGCAAATTCCCCTAACCGCCGCGCACCCTCGTCACGATCCAGCATGCTCAACAAGAATTCCTCTCCCTTGGCAGCCGTGGCCTTGACGACCTTGCCTTGCTCGAACCACAGACGTACATCGTCCACCTCGACACCCTGATACACCGCTGGATAGGTGAAGCGCACATAGCCTTCTGTTTCGGTTTCGAGTGGGCCTGTAAATACTTCGCCGTCCGGGAAGTTTTCATGCCCGCAGGCGTTGATCCAGGTGCGTCCTGCCGTTGTCACGGTAATGTCTGTGTCTTTGGCAACGAGACGTATCTTTTTCACCTCACTGAGAAATGCCACGAGTTTATCCTGGCGGGCCTCCATCGAGCGCCAAAAGCCAATTGGGTCCTCGCGATCTGGGAGGCAGGCTGAAAAGACAAAATCTTCGTAGCTTTCGGTCGCCATGTCAGCATCCTGGGCATGAGCTGGAGTGGGGTACAGGGTGCCACACCAGCGTAGCTCACCCTTGGCGACTTTCTCCAAGAATTTTTTTTGGAAGGGAGCCATAGCCTCCCCTCGGATGGCGCGTTTTTTCAGATCGAAGTGAGTGCCTTCCTTTGTGTTTTCGTCTGCCCATAAGCTGACATAGGCGTCATAGTCCTCAAGTAGCACGTTCATCATGGGGGGAATCCATTTGAGCTGTTCTTCGTTGGCTTCATCGAAGAATATCTTATTGAGGCCAGGCAGGGCTACTTGGGTGGAGACTTGTGCACCAACACGGAGGGCTGCCCGGTACAGCTCTTTGATCAAAGGGGCACCAGCAACAGGGCCCTGAATGAAAAGTGTTTCTCCGGGTTTGAGTCCGATGGAGTAATTGATGATGACTTCAGCCATCTGGACAACGCGGGGATCTGGCATGAAAGACTCCTATATTTTGAGAGAGAACTCAAGGCGGCTTTTGGAAAGAGCCTTAAGGTACATGTTTGCGCATGGTGATTAAAGTTTGCGTTCGGCGAAAGCCAAATTCTTGCAGGATTTCGATGGCTTGGGTTTGGTAATCGTACAGATGGGCTGTCGTGGCTTGGGGGCCGTAAGGCTGCAATTGTTGCAGACAGAAAGTGAGGAGAGGCCGTGTCCACTCTTGGCGCAGGTCGGGGTGCAGGAGGATGTCGATGTGATGGCTGCCTTGGGGAGCAATTTTTAAATCGACAAAACCACCGAGACGAGAGCCGAAATAGACTCCCCAACGCTGGTACTGTGTGAATCCGAACAGGCGCTTGAGAGAGAGCAGGAGGGGGGCGTCACCCCCACGATATAGCTGTTTTCGGCCTTGGGGTTGCCACCAGCGTGCGAGTTGCGGTACACTCTGCTGCACAAGAGAACGGAGGCTCTGGAGGTCTTGCGAGGCCATGGGGCGGACGTCCCCACCCTCCGGAAAGGGTAGGGTGGGCACCAGAGGTTCGGGATAACAGCGCAGGT
The DNA here is from genome assembly GCA_013152695.1 of Chloroflexota bacterium. Next base: position 6,412 of record JAADFV010000440.1, read on the forward strand.
CGACTTCGGCGACAACGTCACTGAATCCCAAACGTTGGTACAAACCCCGGGCTATATCGTTGTTGGCGCGCACTTGCAAGATGGCCCATTCTCCCCCCAGTTGGACGATGCGTTTCAGGGCAGCGTTCATCAGCTTTCGGGCGATACCCTGTCCTCGCCGTTCTGCCCTGACAGCGACATTGGAAATCATCCAACGCTGTTGGCTGGCATCGATTTGCTGGATGGTGACATTACCGACAATTTTACCGTCTTCTTCCCAAACAAAGCCGCGAAAAAAGCTGCCTAGTTCGCCGTTAGTGGGCACCAGCAAATAGAGCAGGGGCCCTAATCGTGCCAGGGTGCGCAGTTCCCGCAGCGAGCTCAGTCCCCGGCTGTCGATTTCGCCGGCAAAGGCTTCGGTAATGAGATCGGCAATGGCCCTGAGGTCTCGCCGTAAATCGACCTGTCGCAGACCAGAAAAAGAGGAAGGATGGGGAGGAGTCAATGTGCGAATCATGTCGCTGGATGGGTCACCGGGGTTGTGGCAGCGCAGAGCCTGGCGGGGGGCAACTGGCCGGATTTAGTCAACATCGCGGAATTCAGCATCGACTACGCCTTCGCCCTGTTCGGCGGCAGGACTTTCCTCACTGCTGGTCTCTGCCTCGGGTTCTGGGGTCGTGGCCGTATCTTCCGCCTGGGCTTGGCTTTGGCTGTACATGTATTGGCCGATCTGCTGAGAAGCTTCGAGGAGGGCATCTGTCGCCTCTTCGATGGCCGTGAAGTTTTCTTCGCCCATCAGGGTGCGCAGACCTTCGATCTTGGTGGTGAGGTCCTCTTTGATCGAATCTGGCAGGTTTTCACCGGCCTCTTCTATGGCCTTTTCCGTTTGATAAATGACGGCGTCGGCACGGTTGCGAGCCTCGATCACCTTACGATGGTTTTCATCTTCGGCTCTGTGCTCTTCAGCCTCTTTGACCATGCGTTCGATTTCTTCGTCACTGAGGCCAGAGCTGGCCGTGATTTTGATCGACTGCTCCCGGCCGGTGGCTTTGTCTCGGGCGCCTACATGCAAAATACCATTGGCATCGATATCGAAAGTCACCTCGATTTGCGGCACACCGCGAGGGGCGGGGGGAATGCCGTCGAGAATGAAGCGTCCCAGCATCTTGTTGTCTTTGGTCAGGGGCCGCTCACCCTGGGTGATGACGATTTCGACCTGGGTTTGATTGTGCGCCGCTGTCGTAAACATCTGGGTCTTTTTGGTGGGGATGGTGGTGTTGCGCTCAATCATGGGTGTCGCCACCCCGCCCAGAGTTTCGATGGCGAGGGTGAGGGGGGTAACATCGAGCAAGAGGATGTCTTTGACATGCCCGGCGAGAACACCGGCCTGAATGGCGGCACCGATGGCGACGACTTCATCGGGATTGACGCCTTTGTGTGGCTCGCGTTGGAAGAATTTACGTACAGCTTCCTGCACGGCCGGCATGCGCGTCATCCCTCCCACGAGAATGACGTCCTTGATTTCCGAAGTTTTTATGCCTGCATCGTTCAAGGCCTGGCGGCAAGGGCCGATGGTGCGTTCGATCAGGTCTTCGGTAAGCTGTTCGAGTCTGGAACGACTGAGGGTGATGATCAGGTGTTTGGGGCCGGAGGTATCAGCGGAGATGTAGGGTAGGTTGATCTCGGTTTCGAGCACGGAGGAGAGTTCGATCTTGGCCTTTTCTGCTGCTTCTTTGAGTCGTTGCAGGGCCATGCGATCTTTTCTCAGGTTAATGCCATGTTCAGTCTGAAAGACGTCGGCCACCCAGTTGATGATGCGTTGGTCGAAGTCGTCACCGCCGAGGTAGGTGTCACCATTGGTACTCAGCACTTCGAACACGCCATCACCAACGTCGAGGATGGAAATATCAAAGGTGCCACCGCCCAGGTCGTAGACAGCGATTTTTCCTTCGTTATTTTCTTTGTCGATGCCATAGGCCAGGGCGGAGGCAGTCGGCTCGTTGATGATGCGTAGCACTTCGAGCCCGGCAATCTTACCGGCATCCTTGGTGGCTTGCCGTTGCGAGTCATTGAAATAGGCAGGAACGGTAATCACGGCCTGGGAGATGGGCTCCCCCAGATAGGCCTCGGCATCGGCCTTGATTTTTTGTAAGACCATGGCCGAGATTTCCGGGGGAGCGTATTCCCGCTCACCCATGACGACACGAATATCGCCGTTGGAGGCGGCGGCCAATTTGTAGGGAATGTGTTCCAGGCCACGCTGGACCACCGGATCGTTAAATTTGCGGCCTATGAAGCGTTTGACGGAGTAAATCGTGTTGTCGGGGTTGGTGATGGCCTGTCGCCGTGCCACCTGTCCGACCATGCGTTCCCCGGTTTTGGGGTTGATAGCAACGACGGAGGGGATTAGGCGACCCCCTTCGGAGGAGGGAATGATGGTGGGTTCGCCACCTTCCATGATGGCCACGGCTGAATTTGTGGTCCCTAAGTCGATTCCAATAATTTTTGACATAATGTAGTGCTTTTTGGGAAGAGAACGTGTGTGGGGTTATTGAGCAACGCGCACGTAGCTGGGACGTAAAACTTTGTCTCGAAGTTTGTAGCCGCGTTGCACTTCGGCAATGATTTCACCGCTGGCCACTTCCTCATTGGCTTCGACACTGACTGCCTCGTGGACGGTCGGATCGAAGGTGCCGGAGGCCTCGATGGGGGTGACGCCTTCCCGGTCAAGCAGCGTATGTAATTTGCGCTGGATGAGACGGAATCCGTCGACCCAGGCCGCCTCTTCACTGCTGATATTTTCGGGAATGTTGTCGAAAGCCCGATCGAAGTCATCGATGATGGGAAGGAGTTCGCTAAGCAGCCGGGCATTGGCCTGCGCCACACGTTCCATGGTCTCACGCTCTTTGCGGCGCCGGAAATTTTGCAGCTCAGCTTGGGCACGGAGGGCCTGGTCTTTGGCCTCCTCAGCCAGTTGCTTGACTTCCTTGAGTTCTTCCACCAGGGCGGTGATGGCGTCCTCTTCGGCTTGCGCTTCTACAGATTCTGCGGTTGTTTCCGCTTCAGGTACTTCGCTAGGAAGTGCTGTTGCGGCGTCGTTGCTTGCCTCGGCGCTTACCGGTGTGGTATCAGCCGTGCGGGGTTCAGGGGTAGGATTTGTTTTGTTTTCGTTTTGCATAAGATTCTCGTTGGGTTGGTTCAGTTCTTCGTTCATAAGCATTCTTCCACATCAATAGATTTGGATATGGGGTGGTTAGAAGAAGTTTGGGCAATTGAGGTTTATGGGCAAGCAAAGATGGTGCTACGAATTTTGCCTCCCTACTCATGGCTCAACCTGCGTCCCGGCTTTCGGACGGAGTCTCGGCGGGTGCTTGTAGGGTATCGTCAAACGACTCCAGGTCGCCGTAGAGGCTGGCCGTAAGGGTGCTCATGAGCTGGGACATGAAACGGACGGTCGAGATCGTACGCCCGTAAGGCATGCGAATGGGGCCGATGACGCCGAGTATGCCGGCTGCTTGCGCCGGTTGTCCATAGCGGGAGAGCACCATGCTAATATCGGGTAAGTTGTCATAAGGAGAATCGCCGCCGATGATGACCTGTACGCCCGATAACTGCCGCGTTTCCTGTAGGATTGGCGTAATTGTGGTCGGTTCTTCGAAGAGCTCGATGAAGCGGTGGGCGCTGGCATGATCGGCAAATTCGGGTGATTGCAGGACATTAGCGAGGCCGTCGCGATAAATCTGCTCGCTGCGTTTATCCTCATGGAAGAGAATTTCGCCGATGATATCGGTAACTTTCCGGGCGAGCGGGTCTGACTCTGCTTCGAGCTGGCTGACTTGCTGCCAGTTAAGATTGGCCAGGCGTTTGTTCAGGTTTTCGCTCAAACGCGAGAGTTCTTCCTGGCTCCAGGCATCATCGAGATTGAGTAATTGCTGCCTTACAATACCGCCGGTCAGTACGATGACCATAAGCATGGTGCGTGGTTGCAGGCTGATCAGCTCGAGGTGTTTGAACTGTGCCTGGCTGGGGCGAGGCATCGTTGTGATGGCAGCACTGTGCGCCGTGCGCGCCAGCACACTCGCGGCCAAACGCACCCACTGGTCCAATTCCTGTTGGATTTGATAAAATTGATGGCGAATCGTATGCTGGATGGTCGTGGGTAGAGTCGCTTCTTGCAGTAAATGTTGCACGAAGAAGCGGTAGCCTCGATGTGTGGGAATACGGCCTGCAGAAGTGTGCGGATGCGTAAGATAGCCGAGTTCCTCGAGCTTCTTCATCTCGTTACGCACAGTTGCCGAGGAGATCTCCAACTTATACTTGCGAACAAGATGCATAGATCCGACCGGCTCGGCATTATTGATATATTCGCGCACTATCAGGCCAAGAATAGCTTGTTGTCGTGCTGTGAGTTCGGTTGTGTTGGCAGCTTTCGTTGTCATTTGTACCTTTCTAGTCAGATTTTAGCGACCTGAGCTAGAAAAAGGAGCAGGGAGTAGGGAGCAGGAAGTAGGAAGTAAGGGGCAGGGATTGCTCACCGGCGTGGGGAGGAAGAGGGGAGACGGAAGAGAGTTTTGAAGGGATATTTGCAGGGGTGAGGAATTCCGGGGCAGGGTTACTGTAGGAGATAAATTAGCACTTAGGCAGTTAGAGTGCTAAAGTCCTCCAACAGGGAATGATACCATATTTTTATGCAAAATCGGAAAAATTGGAGTGGGTTTTTGCAGCTTTAAGCTGTCTCCATTCCCAACATCCGCCTGAGATCAGCTTCGGAGAGGATGGGGATTCCTAGTTGCTGCGCTTTCGTATATTTCGAGCCGGGATTTTCGCCAGCCAGCACGTAATCGGTTCTGCGGGAAACACTGCTGCTGACCTTACCGCCATGGGCTTTGATGATTTCCGTGGCTTGTTGGCGGGTCCAGGTGGGCAATGCGCCAGTGAGGACAAAAGTCTTGCCGCTGAGCAACGGTTGTACCTGCGCCGGTGCTTGTTCGGCCAGTTCCATGTTTAGGCCGGCGGCACGCAGTCTGGCAACGGTACGGCGGTTGGGAGCTTCTCTAAACCAGGAACGAACTGATTCGGCAATGCGAGGGCCGATTCCTTCGATTTGCTCTAGTTCTTCGACGGGCGTCGTTGCCAGGGCTTCGATGCTGCGGGTGTGGGACAGTAAGAGTTCGGCAATGGCACTTCCAACGAAACGAATGCCCAGAGCGGTGAGGACACGTGTCGCCGGCTGTGCCTTGGATGCCTCGATAGCCCGGAAGAGATTGTCGACTTTTTTCTCGCCGAAGCCCTCGAGAGCGAGGAGGGTCTGGCGATGCTGGGGCAGGTCGTAGATATCGGCAATTTCACGAATGAGCCCCTCTCGTACGAAAAGCTCGGCCTGTTTGGCGCCAAATCCGGCGATATCCATGGCTGAGCGAGAAACGAAAAATTGCACACGCCGGACGAGCTGGGCAGGACAGGCCGTATTCTCGCAGTAGTAAGCCACTTCGCCGGGATAGCGCACGACGGGGCCGTGGCACACAGGGCAGGTCGCCGGCATCTGCCAGACCTGTTCGCTGCCGGTGCGCAGTTCGGGAAGAGGGCGGAGCACCTGGGGGATGACCTCGCCTGCCCGTCGTACGACGACGACATCGCCAACGCGGATATCCTTTTCGGCGATGTAATCGGCATTGTGCAAGGTGGCCGAGCTCACGGTCACACCGCCGATGTGGACGGGCTCGAGGATGGCGCGCGGGGTCAGCACGCCTGTACGTCCGACCTCCACGACAATATCGATGAGCCGTGTCGTGGCTTCGGGCGTGGGGTATTTGTAGGCAATCGCCCAACGAGGATCTTTGCCCACATAACCTAATTGCTCTTGCAGGGCAAAGCTATTGATCTTGATCACAAGACCGTCGGCTTCGTAGGGCAGCGAGTCTTTCTGGCGCTGCCATTCCTGGCAATACCTGACAAGGGCATCGAAATCATCGAAATAGCGATTCTGGCTCTTTTCGACAGGAAAGCCCAGTTCTGCGAGGTAGTGGAGGGCCTGCCATTGGCTGGCGAGGGGGCGCCCTCCTTCTTGCACGACGATCTGATACACCCAGAGAGAGAGGGGACGGCTGGCAGTAACGGCCGGATCGAGGTTACGCAATGCCCCCGCTGCGGTGTTTCTAGGGTTGACATAATGCTTGCCTTCGGCAGCTTGCTCTGCTTGAAAACGGGCAAAGTCTGCTTTGGACATGTAAGCTTCGCCCCGTACAACCAGGCGGTTGGGAGGAGGGCCCACCTTGGGGAGAACGGGAATACGGAGGGGGAGGGCATGGATGGTGCGCAGATTTGCAGTGATGTCTTCGCCAACGTAGCCATCACCTCGCGTGGCGCCCAGGGTAAAAATGCCATTTTCGTAGTGGAGCAC
>JAADFV010000441.1 GCA_013152695.1 Chloroflexota bacterium
GATTATGGGCGATCTGTTCCGTATCCTCAATGAGACAGGGCTCAGCCCCGCCAATGCGCCGATCTCGGCCGCCCAATTTGCAGAATTGCTGAAATTAGTGGCGCAGGGCACCATCAACGCGAACACCGGCAGCCAGGTCCTCAAGACCATGTTCCAAAACGGTGAAGACGCAGCCAAAATCGTAGCGCGTGAAGGTCTGGCTCAGGTCAGTGATACCGATGTCCTGGCGACGGCTGTGAAGCGTGTCCTGGCCAGCCATCCCGAGGAAGTCATGCGGTACCGTGCCGGCAAAACGCAGCTTTTGGGTTGGTTTGTGGGGCAGGTCATGCGCGAAACGCGCGGCAAGGCTAATCCCGGTCTCGTGCGCCAGATGCTGCAAGAACAGCTAAAGACTTAGGACACCACAAAGCGTTGTTCGACGGTCGGCATCCTGAGTGAAATAATACAAGAGAAAAACGAATTCCCGGCAACACTCAGTCAAGAAAAGGTAGCGGAACCTATGCCTGTTATCACCTTTATCGGTGCCGGTAGCACCGTCTTTGCCCGCAACCTCATGGCCGATATCCTCAGCTTCGAGGAGTTGGCTGAATCCACCTTTGTCTTACATGATATCGACGAAGAACGCCTGCGTTTTTCGCAGACGGTGGGCGAAGGCCTGGCCCAGCAGATGGGGGCTCACCCCACCATCATCACCACAACCGACCGTCGTCGTGCCCTCGATGGTGCTGATTATGCCATCAACATGATTCAGGTGGGTGGTTATCGTCCCGCCACCGTGACTGATTTCGAGATTCCAAAAAAATACGGCCTGCGCCAAACCATTGGCGACACTCTCGGTATTGGCGGCATCATGCGCGGCTTACGCACCATTCCTGTGCTTTTAGCCATGGCGCAGGATATGGAGGAACTTTGTCCCGACGTCTTGCACCTCAATTACGTCAATCCCATGGCCATGAACTGCTGGGCGCTCACCCGGGCGAGTTCCATCCACACCATAGGTCTTTGCCACAGTGTACAGCATACGGCCGCCGAACTTGCCCGTGATATCGGTGTTCCCCTGGATGAAATCACATATCTGGCGGCAGGCATCAATCACATGGCCTTTTATTTACGCTTTCAGCGCCATGGCCAGGATCTCTATCCCGAAATTCATCGTGTGATCAGTGAAGGCCGTGTGCCCGAACATAACCGCGTTCGTTATGAAATGCTGCAACGGCTGGGCTACTTCGTTACCGAGTCTAGCGAGCATTTCGCCGAGTATGTGCCCTGGTTTATTAAAAACAACCGTCCAGATTTACTCGAAACCTACAACATTCCTTTGGATGAGTATCTCGGTCGCTGTGAAATCTATGCCCGGGCCTGGGATTTTGCCCTCGAGCATGATGTCCTCCACAAGGGGCTGCCCGAAGCTCCGGCGATTGCCGCTCTTTTACAAAGCCTGGCAGAGGTGAAAGTCATGCCCAGCCAGCGGGAAGCCACCCTGGCCGCTCTGCTACAATTGCAGAACGAAGGCAAGCCAGGCCATAGTGGTGAATATGGCTCTCTTATCATCCATAGCCGCGAGACAAATACACCCCGCACCGTGTACGGAAATGTTCCCAACGAAGGCCTGATCGATAATTTGCCACAAGGATGTATTGTCGAAGTCCCCTGCCTCGTCGATGGCAACGGCGTACAACCCACGCGTATCGGTGCTCTCCCCCCACAGTTGGCAGCACTTATGCGTACCAACATCAATGTTCAGGAATTAACGGTAGAAGCGGCGCTTACAGGAAAACGCGAGCACATCTATCACGCTGCTATGCTCGATCCTCATACCGCTGCCGAACTCGATCTCCAACAAATAGAACAACTGGTCGATGATATGCTCGCCGCTCATGGTGACTTGCTGCCGGCTTATTAGCCATACTTGTACTAAAATGATCATAACGCAATGCGTTATAAATTTTTTTGATAAGCGCCGCCACCATTTTTGGCGATTATTGCTATTGCGTATATACTGGTGCCCTACCATACTCTGATCGCAATTAAAAAGATGATTCCTAATCTGTTCGCCTGATACGTGCCAATGAGGTGAAATCAGGTGGTTGTATCTCATCGTTGGACGCTCCCCTGTATGTGAGGATTCTTTATGACGCGTGCCATGCAGCATCATTTGAATGGCAGTACGTTAGCCCCGGGTGACGTACAATTGGCAATGCAAGATATCTCCCTACGGTTTGGTGGTGTTACGGCCCTCGCGGGTGTCTCGATGGAAGTGCGGCAAAGTGAGATATTTTCGATTATTGGGCCAAACGGTGCCGGTAAAACATCACTCCTCAACTGCATCAGTGGGCTCTACCGTCCGCAGCAAGGGAAAATTCAATTTAGTAACCACGGGCAGGTCATTGATTTAACCCGTTTGTCGCCTCATCGCATTGCAAAGATGGGTGTGGCTCGCTCTTTTCAGAATATCGAGCTATTCAAGCACATGACTGTTTTAGACAATCTTTTAGCAGGGTGTCATGTGCACATGAAGGCCAATGTTTTGACGGGTATGTTGTATTGGGGAGCAGCACAACGCGAGGAAGTCGCATTTCGTGAGTTTGTAGAAGAGATTATCGATCTTCTGGAAATCGAAGCCATCCGCAAACAAACGGTGGGCTCGCTATCGTATGGGCTGCAAAAACGTGTGGAGTTAGGCCGGGCACTGGCAATGAAGCCAGCGTTACTTCTGCTTGACGAGCCTATGGCAGGCATGAATAGCGAAGAAAAAGAGGATATGGCCAGGTTTATCTTGGATGTCAACGAAGAACACAGCGTCACGATTGTTCTCATCGAGCATGATATGGGCGTGGTCATGGATATTTCGGATCGGGTAGCAGTTTTGGATTTTGGTCGTAAGATTGGGGATGGTACTCCCGATGAGGTTCGCCGTAACCCCGATGTTGTCCGTGCCTATCTGGGTGAAGATGTAGCCCAAACCGGGTGGAAATCTTTCGATATCTCTTCCTCATAGGGGGCGTGCGTCCCCTCTTTTTCATTCTTTCCACACATTCACAACATAATTTGCTTTATGCCTGCAGAGACATTACCACAAATGCTGCTGGAGAAGGCAGCCCTTTACAATGATGCCAAAATTGCCCTTCGCGAGAAAGAATATGGTATTTGGCAAAGTGTCACCTGGGCTGAGTATCTCAATCATGTCAAGCATTTTTGCCTGGGCCTGGTAAGCATGGGCTTTGGACGAAACGATACCATCGCCATCATCGGTGACAATCGCCCAGAATGGATTTATGCCGAGCTGGCCGCGCAAAGTGCAGGTGGTAAGTCGGTCGGCATCTACCAGGATAGCATTGTGCGCGAGGTCGCTTACATCATCACCCATAGCGAAGTGCGTTTCCTGGTCGTAGAAGATCAAGAACAGGTGGATAAGATTCTGGAGCTATGGCCCGAATTGCAGGGTGTCGACGCCGTTATCTACTATGATCCAAAAGGCTTGCGGCATTACTCTGAGCCCTTTCTTCTAGATTTTCGTGAGGTTGAGAAGATGGGGCAAGCTTACGAACAGGAGCATCCCCAGGCATTTACGAAGATGGTTGAAGAAGGCAAAAGCAGTGATGTTGCTATTCTTTCCACCACCTCGGGCACCACGGGCGAACCCAAACTCGCGGTCCTCACCCATGGCAACCTTATCAGCATGGGTCGAAATCTCATGAAAGTCGATCCGATGACCCCGGACGATGAGTTTGTGAGCTTTTTACCCCTGGCCTGGATTGGAGAACAGATGATGTCGATTGCTTGCGGGTTGCAAGTGGGGTTCACGATCAATTTCCCTGAAGAACCAGAAACAGTGCAAGAAAATATCCGCGAAATTGGCCCGCACGTTATGTTTTCGCCTCCACGCATTTGGGAAAACATGGTCAGCCGTGTCCAGGTGAAAATCGAAGACACTTCCCGCCTCAAAAAGCGTTTTTATGATTGGGCCTTACCGGTCGGTTACGAGATGGCAGAGGCACGTTTCCAAAAAAAGGAGCCTTCTCGCAGTCTGAAATGGCGCTATCGTCTTGCCGACTGGTTGGTATTCCAGATGATCAAAGATCATTTGGGTTTACGGCATATCCGTCGCGCTTATACCGGTGGCGCCGCCCTGGGCCCCGATGTGTTTCGCTTCTTCCATGCCCTGGGCGTCAATCTCAAGCAGATTTACGGCCAGACAGAAGTGAGCGGTATCGCTGTTTTACACCGGGATGGCGACGTCAAGTTTCAGACGGTGGGTACACCCATTCCTGAAACTGAAGTAAAGCTGGCCGAGAATGGCGAAATTCTCGTGCGCAGCCCTGCCGTTTTCCGCGAGTACTACAAAAACCCTGAAGCCACTGCTTCAACCTTGATTGACGGTTGGATGCATTCCGGAGATGCTGGTTATTTCGATGAGGATGGCCATCTCATCGTCATCGACCGGGCCAAAGATGTGATGACCCTCCACGATGGCACCCGTTTTAGCCCTCAGTTTATCGAAAACAAGCTCAAATTCAGTCCCTATGTCAAAGAAGCTGTTGTTTTCGGAGGAGATTGGCCCTATGTGACGGCTATTATCAATATCGACATGGAAAATGTGGGTAAATGGGCCGAAAATCATCAGATCGCCTACACAACCTACACCGATCTGGCGCAAAAGCCTGAGGTATACGCCCTGGTACGTAAGCATGTCGAACAGGCCAACAGTGAATTACCTGAAGCAGCCCGCATCCGTCGTTTTCTCCTCTTGCACAAAGAGCTGGATGCGGATGATGCCGAATTGACCCGTACCCGTAAAGTTCGACGGCGCTTCGTCGCCCAACGTTATGCCGATATCATCGCCGCCCTTTATGGTGAAGCCGATCACCTGGCTGTGGAAACGACCATTACTTATCAGGACGGCCGTACTGCCGTCTTACAGACAAGGCTTCAGATCGAAGATATGACCGCATAAGCAAAGACCTGCAAAACATCCCTTGCCTGCATTTGGCAACCACCTCATTTGACAGGACAATCACATGGATAAACTCTTGCAACTCACTCTGACGGGTCTCACGAATGGCGCCGTCTATGCCTTGGTCGCCTTGGGCTTTGTTTTAATCTACAAATCGAGCGATGTCATCAATTTTGCTCAAGGTGAATTCTTGCTAATCGGTGCCTACATTGCTTATTTCATGATCGGGCAGTTGGGGATCGTGTGGCCGTTGGGCGTGCTCCTGACTTTGATTGTGGCCGTAGGCTTGGGTGTAGTGGTTGAACGCCTGGTTTTACGCCCGCTCATCGGTGAACCCATTATTTCGGTGATCATGGTCACGATCGGTCTGGCCAGTTTGCTCAAGGCTCTGGTCAATGCCCTTTGGGGAACAAACCCTAAGGTATTTCCGGCATTTATCCCCAAACATGAAGTTCACATCATGAATGCTGTGGTTACCTCGGATAAACTCTGGGCAATTGCCCTTAGCGTCGGCTTTCTCTTGTTGTTTAGCTTGTTCTTCCGCTATTCGAGTGAGGGTATTGCCATGCGCGCCGTGGCAGATGATCAGCAAGCGGCCCTCAGCATGGGCATCAGCGTCAAACGCATTTTTGCTTTGGCCTGGTCGATTGCTGCTGTCACGGCTGCAGTAGCAGGGCTGATTGTGGCGAATACCTTGGAGGTCAGTAGCAATATCAGCGGCATCGGCCTGCGTGTCTTTCCTGTGGTCATTTTGGGGGGCTTAGACAGCATCCCCGGTGCTCTCATTGGTGCGGCTGTCATTGGCTTGCTAGAAGCCTACAGTGGTGGTTATGTCGGTGATGGCAGTCTCAGTCAGGTCATTCCCTTCATCGTCTTGGTTCTCATTCTCATGGTTCGCCCTTACGGTCTCTTCGGTCAGGAAATCATCGAGCGCGTCTAATTCTCCCCTTGTTGTATTCCCTTATTTCCCACACCCCTCAGGCGTGACACTATGCAAAGCGGCATTTTTCATAGCACCTATCAAAAAGATATGGCCCTGCGCCATACTCCGGCACAGAAAGTGCGGTTGGTGTTGGTTCTCATCTTTGTGATCATCTTACCCTTTGTTGCCGATAATTACTATCTGACCCTCGCCAATCAAATTTTGATCGCCATCATCGGTGCCATTGGCCTCAATATTCTTACCGGTTTTACGGGGCAAATATCGCTGGGACAGGGCGGTTTTATGGCTGTAGGTGCTTATACTGCAGGATTACTGGCTACTCGTGCAGGTATGCCCCTGTGGCTGACTATTCCCATAGCCTCGTTGGCAACGGCTCTTGTGGGCGGCATTTTTGGGATTCCCTCGCTGCGACTAAAAGGGCTCTACCTGGCGATTGCCACTCTCGCTGCCCAGGAAATCATCGTCTGGGTCGTGACGCACTGGGACACGGTGACGGGGGGCGTTGATGCCCTCAATGTGCGTAACTACGTATGGTTTCAGGGAGCACGTATGCGTTTTACGGAGTTCCAGTTCTACTGGATTGCCCTGGTATTGGCGATTTTCACGGTGTTGGCAACGGTCAACCTGTTTCGTACTCGCGTGGGGCGGGCGTTCGTAGCCATTCGGGATCAGGATATTGCCGCAGAGGTGATGGGTATCGATTTATTCCGCTACAAGGTACTGGCCTTTGCTACTTCTTCCTTTTTTGTAGGGATGTCCGGCGCCTTGATTGCCCACTGGCGACAGATTGTCACCTGGGAACGCTTTACCATCGATATTTCTATTTTGTATCTGGCTATGATCATCATTGGTGGCCTGGGTTCTGTCTCCGGCTCCATTTATGGTGCCATCTTTATGACGCTTCTTCCCGCCTTCTTGAACAATGTCGGGCGTTCTTTGGGAGGCGTGTTTCCCCTCATGGATAACCTCATTCCCTTTATCCAAAAGGCGGTTTTTGGCCTGACGATCATCCTGTTTTTGATTTTCGAACCGGAGGGTATTGCCAAAATGTGGCGTAACATCAAGGATTATTTCCGGTTGTGGCCTTTCAGCTATTGACGAAACATCAAGGATTTGTGAAAATAGGCTAGTTTATTATTCCGCCAATCTCGCGATTTGCATTGTGCAAAGGAGCAACAACTATGAAAGTTAGAGAGGCAATGACGCCGAATCCTATCACCGTAACCGCTGACACTCCCCTCCCCAAGATCGTCGACCTCATGCGGGAACACCGTGTGCGTCGAGTTCCAGTCGTGGACGGTGATCGACTGATCGGCATCATTTCTGATCATGATGTGATGGCCACTATGCCTTCACCGGCGACAACGCTAAGCCGTTGGGAGATGAATACCTTGTTGGAAAAAGTGCGGGCGAAAGAAATTATGACTTCCCCTGTCTATGTGGCTGCACCCGAATGTCCGATCGAAGAGGTCGCACGGATGATGCTGCAACGGAAGTTTGGAGCCATGCCTGTACTGGATGATGATGACAAGCTCGTCGGCATTGTCACCGAATCGGATATTTTCCGCATGTTTGTAGATATGCTCAGTGGCGAAGAGCCGGGGCTCCGTTTTGAGCTTCGGGTTGAGCGTCATCGTGGTGTTCTCTCCAATCTGGCTGCCATCGTCAATGATAATGGTGGGGGCATTATTGCCATTGCCACCTTGAACGAGCCTGATCATAAATACAAACGAGTCCTCGTCAAAGAAGAAGGTGGTGATCCCGAACGCGTGCGTGCCGCCCTGGAAAAAGCAGATATCGAAGTCCTCGATGTGAGCGAACGTGGTGTCTGTGGTATTCGCCTTATCAAAGCCTGAAATAAGTGGTTTTTAACCAGCAGGCAACATTTCTCCTTGTTTCCCCTTGAGTTTGATTGCATGACCAGCAGCATAGTGCTTTCCCCTCCCTAATCGAAAAGACCCCCTGCTTAAGAGGGGCTCCGCAGTGCTTCGTGGGGAGATGACACAGAACTTGTCCATTGTTTTCTCTGCGGAGTCCCTCTTCTACCTCGGTTGAAGCCATCTCCGGATGGTCAATAACATTTTCACTTCTTATTCACACACTCTGAAAGGAGAAGGTCCCATGAAGAAGCAAATCATTCTGCTTGTCAGCATTCTTGTACTCGGATTGCTACTTGCTGCTTGTGCCCCAGCAAGTGCTCCGCCTTCTGAGGTGATCAAGATCGGTGCCATCTTTGATCTCACAGGCCCAACTTCTGACGTAGGAACCCTTTACGCCAATGGCCAAAAAGGCTACATCGAGTGGCTCAACGCCAATGGGGGAATCAACGGCCGTCAGGTTGAATTGATTTCCCAAGATTATGCCTATGACGTGGCCAAGGCAGAGCAGTTGTATTCGCAGTATGTCAATCAGGATAAAGTTGTTGCTTTCCAGGGCTGGGGTACCGGAGATACAGAAGCTCTGCGCGGCAAGATTGCAACAGATAAAATCCCCTTCATGTCGGCCTCTTACTCCATCAATCTGGTCGATATCGACGAGGCTCCCTACAACTTCCTTGCCGGCACCAGCTATTCCGACCAGATGGTGATTGCCCTACAATGGGTGAAAGACGATGCCGCCGAGAAGGGCGTCGATGCCAAAGTAGTGGTTTTCCATCACAACAGTCCCTTTGGTGAGAGCCCCGTCCCCGATGGCAAAGACTATGCCGATGCCAACGGCATTGCTTACACCAATATTGCGATGCCAAGTGGCGCCACCGACCTCACGCCGCAACTGACACAAGCCCAGGACTTTGGCGCTAACTACATCATCATCCAAAATGTCTCCAGCCCCGCCGCTCTTCTGCTCAAGAACGCCAAAAGTCTGGGGATGACAGATTCCGTGCAGTTTATCTGCCTCAACTGGTGTGCTGATGAGTTATTCATCAAACTGTCCGAAGGCGCTTCCGATGGCGCTCTGGGTATTCTGCCATTCGGTGCCGACTTGACAGTGCCCGGTGCCAAAGCTGCGGCCGAGTTGCTCAAGTCCAAGGGTGACAGCCTCGAAAATCAGGGTTTGCACTACCTGCAAGGCTGGTGGACTGGGGCCACCATGGTTGAGGGCATCAAGCGCACACTCGATGGAGGCAAGGACCTAACCGGCGAGAATATCCGCGCCAGCCTCGAAGGCTTGCGTGATTTTGACACCGGTGGAGTGACTGCCCCACTCAATTTCAGCCCCACCGATCATCGTGGCAATGATGCTGCCCGCATCCACCAGGTACAAGGCGGCAAGTGGGTGCCCATCACCGATTTCATCCGCAGTCGTATCACACCCAAGATCCGTAAATAATTATTCCTTCCCGAGGTATGTGAACGCAGCGATGTGTTCACATACCTCCTCTCCAGGTGCGAGGGCCAAGCGATGCTGAGTCTCAATAATGTCGAGGTTATCTACGATGATGTCATTTTAGTGCTCAAAGGGATGTCGCTGGAAGTGCGCGAGGGCCAGATCGTCGCTTTGTTGGGCTCGAATGGCGCCGGTAAATCCACAACCCTCAAAGCGATTTCGGGGCTGCTCAAGCCTGAAGATGGCGAAGTCACCGACGGCGAAATCCTTTTTCGGGATCAGCCTATTCACAATCGCGACGCTGCTGAAATCGTGCGCCGTGGCATCTTCCAGGTCATGGAAGGCCGCCGGGTGTTCGAACACCTGTCGGTCGAGGAAAATTTGCGGGCAGGTGCTTACACCGCGCGCGGTCGTAGTAATTATAATGCCGATCTCGATATGGTCTACACCTATTTTCCCCTCCTCAAAGAACGGCGCCACCATGTCGCCGGCTATCTTTCCGGAGGCGAGCAACAAATGCTGGCTATCGGCCGCGCATTGATGGCCCATCCCCAATTAATGATGTTGGACGAGCCTTCTTTAGGCCTCGCCCCCCTCCTGGTGCGGGAGATATTTGAGATTATCAAACGCATCAATCAAGAACAAAACACGACCATCCTTCTCGTCGAACAAAATGCACGCCTGGCCCTGGGCATCTGTGACTACGCCTACATCATGGAGAGCGGCCGCATTGTCTTAGCCGGCGATCCGCAAGCGCTCAGCGATAATGCCGATGTCCGTGAATTCTACTTAGGCTTGACCGAAGTGGGACAGCGGAAGAGTTATCGTGATGTCAAACATTATAAACGCCGGAAGCGCTGGCTCTCATAGCATCCTGATCTTGCAAATATCTTTCTCAGCTCAAGCATATCTTCCTGTCTCCAGGTTCGATACATGAGTAGACGTAAACGTTCTTCGCATCTCGCTGTCGGCCGTATTATCGGAGTTCATGGCATTCGTGGAGAGATGAAGGTGAATGTCATGACGGATTTTCCCGAGCGTTTTGAGCCCGGTTCGATGTTGTGGATCGAGGGAGAATCTACCCCTCGCGAGATATTATCGGTCCGGGAACACAAAGGTAATCTGCTCGTGCGCATGGCCGGACTGGCAACACGCACCGAGGCGGAACTCATGCGTCAGCGCTACCTTTTGATCGAGCGCAGCCAGGCCATGCCCTTGCCCGAGAATGAGTTTTATGAAGACGAATTGCTGGGCTTGCGTGTTGTTACTACCACGGGCATACTTTTGGGCGAATTAGTGGAAGTGTTGCAGACAGGAGCCAATGATGTGTACATTGTCGAAGGGGATCTTGGCGAAGTGCTATTACCCGCCATTGCAGACGTGGTACAAAGCGTCGATTTACAAAAAGAGGAAATGGTGGTGAAACTGTTACCCGGCCTGGTACCAGCTCTGGATGAACCTGCTTAGGGGCCTTGCTGGTGGGGCCTAGAAGATGTTTCCTTCTCCCCCTCCCCCTCAGCTTTCCTCTGGCAGCTTAATGTCAAAACGACAGGATATCGTAGCCACTCTTCCTCGTTCGCCAATTTATCGCGCCTCGTTTTATAATCAGGCTATGAAACCCATTACTTGGATTCTTGCCAGCCTGCTTTTAGTCCTTGCTGCCTGTACATCTACTGTGCAAACCCCGGGAGCGACGGCAACGACGCCCACAGCGGCGCCAACAGCCACCCCTGCTCCTGCTGCCACCCCTGAACCCGTGGCCCTTACTGTCTGGCTTCCTGACTGGATGCTCCTGGATGATCCTGAAGCGGCGCGTCTGATTCAGAATACCATCCAGAGCTTTGGTGTAGATAACAACATTGATATCGACATCGTGATCAAACTTCCCACAGGGCCTGCCGGTTTGCTCGATTCCTTGAGCAAAACTTACCCTGTGGCCCCCGCCGCTCTCCCCGACTTAATCGCTTTACCCCTGCGCGATGCCGCTTCGGCCGCTGAACAGAACCTTTTGCAGCCTCTCAATGGCCTGCTGCCCGACGACTTACCAGGTGATCTTTACCCATTTGCCAATCACTTTCTTGCCAGTCCTGAAAGCTGGTATGCTCTACCCTTTGCTGCCGACTTCGAACATCTTGCCTTCCAGCCTTCCACTCTCTCCGACATTCCTCTCAATTGGGATGTCATTCTTGAGTCCAAGGCACGTTACGCCTTTCCTGCCGGCGGGCCAGAAGCCACATTACCAGATGCCGTCCTCATTCATTATCTCAGTGCCACCACCACCAACACCTTGGATCGGGATGAAGCGGCTCTGCGCAAGCTGCTTACCTTTTACGAGATAGGTCGCGACACGGGCGTCATTAATGCCAATATCACACAAGCCGCCAGTCCTGCCGATACCTGGACAAGTGCCTTGCAGGGTGATGTCGACCTTGCCCACACAACTGCTTCTTTATGGCTGCGGGACCGCTCGCAAGCGACCATTCTCCGCTTTGGGCCCATTCCCACCGCTGACAGCTCACCTCGAGCCATCGCCCATGGCTGGGCCTTTGCCCTCGTTACAGCCGATCCCACGCGTCAGGCTCTGGCCGCACAATTGATCACCCTCCTCATGGAACCCGACACCCTTGCTGCCTGGACCCTCACCGCCCATCAGCTTCCCAGCCGGCGTTCAGCCCTGGCCTTGTGGCCGAGCGATGACTACACCGCTTTTGCCGGCGAGACCTTGGAAAAGGCCATACTCTCCACAGCCTTGACGCCAGATGCTGATTTTTCCCGTAGTGTACATCGTGCTGTAATCGACGTCCTGTCCGGTAAAGCCGACGCCGAGACTGCTCTTCAGACTGCCATTGCCTCCTGGTAATGCTTGTTTTCTGTCCAGCTCCCCCTTTTCACAACATCCAACCATGATTTTGCGACCTATCCGTCTTCTTTTGGCTCTTTTCGTCATCATCCTAGGGGCCGCGGGCCTATTCTTCCTCTATGGCAGAGAAACGGCACCCCCAGCAGCCTCCTTGCCCTTGCCATCCACCTTTACGCCAACTCCCCTCCCTTCTGCAGAGGAACCAGCCACCTCGACGCCTGTGCACATTGTTGCCAAACCCCCGACTGCTACGCCAGCGCCACCTTCTCCCCCGCCTTCAGCGACGCCAACATCTACCTCCGTAGCCCCTACGGCCACCCCTCTGCCCACACCCAACCTCACCATCAGCGCCGATCTGGTCAATCTTCGTACCGGTCCCGGGATCAACTATCCCATTGCCACGCGGGTGCAAAAAGGTGAGTCTTTCGACATCATCGCGCGCAGCGATGACGACCCCGTTTGGTATGAAGTGTGCTGTGTAGGAGAGAGTGAAACGGCCTGGGTACGCAGTGATCTGGTTGAGAGCAACACAACCTCCGCCGAAATTACGCTGGCGCAACATTCCCACGCCGCCACCGCCCCCGACATCTGCTCCTGTCGTCGCCCGCGCTGCCCCTGCCGGCTCGGCACCGCAAGCGGCAGCAGATTTTATCGCGCCACCACCGCCACCCCCGGCCGCGAGCGCCCCAGCCGTCAATCCTTACACCGGTATTCCCGGCGGTCATCTCAACCGTCGCCCTGTTTTTGTCTGCATCAACAACACCAGCATCGCCCGTCCCTACCAATACGGGCTCAGTCAGGCCGATTTAGTCTACGAATATGTCATGGAAGGGCACGCTGTAACACGCTATACGGCTCTGTTCTGGAGCGCGGATGTGCCTCAAATTGGGCCAATTCGTTCCGCGCGCCTGATCAATGTGCAGCTACCGGCGCTCTATCAGGCTGCCCTTCTCTGTTCGGGAGCCAGCGATGAAGTACGCTACACCCTCAAAAATCAGGTGCACTTCCCCTACATGGACATCGATCTCGATGATCCCAGCAATAGCATCTACAGCACCAACATCCTCGGCTTGAGCAAATACGACTGGGAAACTCGTTTGCACACCAGCAGTGCCAAATTGGAGAAATACGTGGTCGACTGGGGTGTCAATCGCATCCCTAACACCCGCGGGCTTCTCTTTGGCGATTATGGCGGCGGTACAGCCATCAGCCGCATCGATATTCCTTATCCTAAGCAATCGAAGACAGCCTGGGTGTGGAATGGTAGCCAGTGGGCCCGGCTTGATCCCAGTGGTGCTCCCTATCTCGATCCCGGCAACGGTCAACAGATCACGGCGGACAACGTCATTGTGCAATGGCCCCCCCATCAAGCCACTGATATCGTCGAAGACTCATTGGGTAACACCAGCATTCGTATCGTCCTCGTC
>JAADFV010000442.1 GCA_013152695.1 Chloroflexota bacterium
AACTGTGAACGCGTGCCTTCGGCAACAACGACCACATCGGCTGCCAACTCATCTTCACCCGCCCTGACGCCGGTTACACGGTCGCCTTCCATTAGTAATTCATCGACCCGGTAACCGGGAAGGATCATGGCACCGGCCTCTTCTGCCTGTTCGGCCAGCCAGGGATCAAACTTGGCTCGCAAGACGCTAAAGGCGTTATAGGGGGCGGTAAGTCCTTCCTCAGTGCGAAAATCGACAGCCGTCGAAGCATCGTCACCTAAGAATACGATGCTGTGCCCGGCAATAGCGCGTTCGACCGGTGCTGTTTCCCAAAATTTAGGGTAAATTTCGTTGTAAATCTTGGAGTAAATGAGACCGCCAGAGACATTCTTACTGCCGGGATACTGACCTCGTTCGATCACGACCACTTGTAAGCCTGCTTTAGCCAGCACATAGGCGGCAGTGGCTCCGGCTGGTCCTGCTCCGACAATGACTACATCAAATTTATCCATGCTTTACGGCACTTCTCCGATGACATTTACGCGAGTGCACCCTGGATGATATCCGGTACACCTGGTTTCATGGCTTCGCTACGTGCTCAATTTATCACGGTAACAGTAAGGAGCGCATAAAGAAGGCATAAAGAAAGCGTAAAGATTGATTAGGTGATTTTTAGTGGAAAAACCTGCGCTTTAGCCGGCGCAGGTTTTTCCATGAGCGGGCGAAAACAATCGTTAAGGAATAATACAGGCCATGACACCTTTCTGGGCATGCAAGCGGTTTTCGGCCTCGTTGAAACAGGCATCACCCCACTTACCGTCCAAAACGGCATCCGATACTTCTGCGCCGCGCTCGCAAGGCAAACAGTGCATGTACTGTGCAGTCGGTTTTGCCAGGCTCATTCGCTTTTCGTCTGCAATCCAATCTTTATACTTGTTGAAGAGTTTCATCATTTCGTCTTTTTCTGGCTTGGCCGTAACAGGCGGCAGCAGGTCCAGACAGACGTAGTTCTTGGCATAGACAACATCAGCGCCTTCGCAGGCATCTTCCATCTTGTCGGTTACCTGGTAAGAGCCACCGCTGGCTTCAACATTGGCTTTAACCTGCGCTTCAATCTCAGGATCGATACGCATTTCAGGCGGTCGCGCGAAAACAACATCTGCGCCAAAGAGGCTGGCCATGTACATGAAGTCATGGTGAGGGGCAATGGGTTTCTTGGGGCTGGAGCCGTACGTCCAGGTAACGCCAATCTTGCGTCCGCGCAGGTCTTTACCGAACATTTCCCACAGAGTCATGGCATCGGCCATGCCCTGGCAGGGATGGTATTTGTTGTCTTCCATGTTGATGACAGGGACATGAGACCATTTGGCGAATTCTTCGATGATGCGATAGCTTTTGTCATATTCCCAGCCGACGACGTCGCCCAAAATGCGGATAGCGAGGGCATCGCCCATGCGGGAGAGGACGCGCGCCATGTCGGAGATGCGTTCCGAGGCATAGCCGATGTCTTCGCCTTCCAGCGTGGGCAGGCGCGTAGCCGAGGGCTCGAGGAAGTGAGCATGGCCGCCAAGCTGAAAAATACCAGCTTCGAAGCTGTTGCGGGTACGCAGGCTGGGGTTGAAAAACATCATGAAGAGAGTGCGTCGTGGCAGAAGATCGTCATGCAAACGGCGCATGGTGTTGTCTGCTTTGAGTTTCAGACCCATTTCCAGCATGGTCTCGATTTCGGCCTTGGTAAAATCTTGGAGGCGGATAAAATCTCGCCCTTTTAATCCTTCGGTAATCATTCAGTGACTCCTTGTCTTATTGTGTAATGAAATGAAATAATCAGCGATGAACACTGACTATCTGTCAACATGATTTCAACCTTTTCCGAAGAGCTCTCGCCATTCGTAACCGGTCTTTTCCATCTTCGAGGCGGCGCCGGTACGACGCATACGGTGGAGGCGAGGCATACCTAACTGCCATTCTTCCATCCAACGGGCGGCAAATTCACCCCGTTCAGTTTCTTCGAAGATTTTCTGGATTTCCTCGTAGTTGATGACTCGCGGTCCACTCATGCGTACGGCAAATTCGCAAGTACGGCTGCTGCGCTCGGAAATATACGGTTCAATACCAATCTCATCCATGACATCCACAACCGTGCGTAAAGAGCGGATGGCTTTGGCGTAGGCAAAGTGGGGAGGATAACCGTGATCGACCATCGTGTTGAACACGGCTTTCATCAGGTGAATGGCACCGCCATAAAGCACCTGCTCTTCGAAATTATCGCCTTCGGTTTCATGTTGGAAGGAAAGTTCGACAACGCCTACACGGGTGCTACCCGCGGCTTTAGACAAAGCGAGGACAATCTGTAGAGCATCGCCGGTGACGTCCTGGTCGACGGCGACGGCTCCATAAATGCCGGAGCCCTCCAGGAATTTCTGGCGAACCATGTGTCCCGGTGAGTTAGGCACGTAGAGAACCACGTTGACGTTGGGGGGAGGGACAATGGCTCCGTAAAGAATGTTGAAGCCGTGGGCAAAGCTCAAAGTGCTGTTCGGTTTCAGGTTGGGATGGATGGATTCACGATAGACGGCAGGTTGGGCCGGGTCGGCCAGCAGTACATGCACTACGTCGGCCCGTTTGGTGGCCTCGGCGATGGACATCACTTCGAAGCCGTCGGCCTCAGCCTTGTCCCAATCGGCAAAACGGTCACGGGGCCCGGCGCCGACAATGACATTCAAGCCACTGTCACGAAAACAGAGAGCCTGCGGGCCACCCTGGATGCCGTAACCCAGCACGGCGATCACCTTGTCTTTCAATACATCTAAACTAACATCCTCATCGCGATATACTCTATTTTCCATGTGTGTGTGTCCTTTGTAGAATGTGTCTGCCTAAAGACCCTGTATGTAATCTCTATTCACGTCTTTATACAGAATGTAGCGCCCTGTCTCCCAGCCCGAGGCGACAAAGTACTGCGGGCAGAAGGGGGCCATATAAATGTAATCATCTTTCTGAACTTCGATCAGGTCTCCGTTCAGGTAGTAAATACCGCGTCCATCCAGCATGTAGAGGCCGTGTTCCATAATGTGAGATTCCACAAAACTGAAATGGATGCCGGGGGTGAAGATGAGGAGGTTGAAGGCCATGTCGTAGCCCAGCTCATCATCGTAAGGAATGAGGTGTTTTTCAACGTAGGTATCTTCGGGGATGGCCTCGACGTCCTTTTCGTGTGAAATGATCGGGGGCGGGATGGGGATACCTTCGACCTCTTCGTAGCGACGGCGCAGCCAGAGCATGCGAGTGAGAGAAGAGCTCTTGTTGATCAAGCTGTAAGCCACGTTGGGGGGCAGCCAGACATAGCCGCCGGCATCCAGTTGATGCTTTTCACCGTCACTTTCAAACTCGACCTCGCCTTCTAGCACGAACAAGAAGTGTTCCAGGCCATCATTAAGCGGCGAAACAGTTCTGCCACCGGGATTGAGCAATAATTCATATTCGACAAACCGGGCTCCGAGCGCTGGCGTGGTCATAACTCGTACCACGGCATCTTTGAATTGTGGTAACGTACTCTCCACTCGATCGGAGAGAGCCAGCACGGCGTAGGAACCGGGTTTGGTAATCGAGCGGGATCGGGTAGTGATGTCGGCGGGTATTCTCGTGACATCTTCAACTTTACTCATTATTTATGCCTCCATGTTCAAAAGGTGTTATACGGCTGATTTCGCCGCAATAGCTGTCCAAACCCGGGTGAAGTGGTTATTCGACCATCCTGATACACGGTCACTCCCCGCACAATGGTGCGTTCGACGGCGCCTTTGAAGGAATAACCGACGTAAGCGCTGTGTTTATTCTTATAGAGGAGATCATCTACCGATAGATTCCACTCCTTGTCCAGGTCGACTATTACAAGATCGGCATCCGAGCCGGGCAGCAGCGCCCCTTTTTGGGGATACAGGCCAAAGATGCGGGCAGGGTTGGCGGCCATCATTCTCACCAGCGCCGTTAAGGGTAAACTTCGTTTATTCACCCCTTCGCTCAACATAACAGGTAGCATCGATTGTACCCCGCTAATTCCCCCCCAGGCCTTCCAGATATTATCCATACCTGGTTCTTTTTCTGCCCAGGTGCAGGGTGAATGGTCGGAAGCAATGGTATCCACGAGACCTTCAAGGACGCATTCCCAGAGTTTCTCTACCTCTGCTCGGGAGCGGATCGGTGGAGCGCATTTCGCGGCAGGACCGATGCGCACGAAGTCCTCTTGATCGAAGAAAAGGTAATGAGGACAGGTCTCCACCGTAACGTGTACACCCTCATCTTTGGCCTGTGCTGCGGCCCGGATGCCATCGGCAATGGTCACGTGGACTATATGCAGGTTACCTTCTGTCTCTTTGGCCCAATAGATGGCGCGGTTGATGGCCTCCAGTTCGGTTGAAGGAGGACGAGACTCACACCAGGCCGCCCTATCAGTGCGCCCAGCCTCTCGAAGTTGCTGCCCCAAAAGGGAGGTCACAAATTCATTTTCGGCATGGACACCGATGACATTTCCTAATTCGCGACTACGTAGCAGACCGGCATAGAGCACATCGTCATTTACTCGCTCGAAATCAACGCCACTGGCACTCATAAATGCTTTGTAGCCGATCACGCCCTCATCGTGTAACCCTTCCAGTGCGTCCAGATTGTTGTCCACCAGACCACCCCACTGGGCGTAATCGACCACCGACTCACCCTGGACAGCTTGTCGTTTATGCAAAAGCTTTTCTCGATCGATTGAGGGAGGAATGGCGTTGAGCGGCATCTCCATGATCGTGGTAATGCCGCCGGCGGCAGCAGCCATACTGCCGCTACGATAACCTTCCCACTGTGTTCGGCCTGGTTCGTTGAAATGAACGTGATCATCTACCAGGCCGGGCAGTACCACCTTTCCCTCGAGGTCCACGACTTCTTTAGCTTCGATCTCTGCCTCGCCTGAAACAAGTTGGCAAATTTTGCCTTGTTTGACGACGACGCCTCCCTCGAAGGTGGTTTCTTCGCTTACAATCAAGCCATTTTTCAGATAGAGATCTGCTTTCATCAGTTTATGCCAGGGGGGTGTTGACTTTAAGCCGCAACAATGGTTGTGCCAGTTTCACCATTGAGGGCGCGAGTGATATTTTCGGGATTGGTGATAATGGCTTTTTTACCACCTCTTTCAATGAACCAAATGCAAGCCTGAATCTTGGGTGCCATACTGCCTTTGGCGAAGTGGGTACCCTCGGCCAGATATGCTTTGGCTTCATCCACCGTCATTTTATCCAGCCAGGTTTCATTGGGTTTACCAAAGTTCAGAGCTACTTTCTCAACGGCCGTACTGATGATGAGCAGTTCGGCGCCAATGACATTGCCCAGCAAAGAAGAAGCAAAATCCTTGTCGATGACCGCGGCAATGCCTTTGAGCTGCCCATCTTCATCAGCCACCACTGGGATTCCACCACCACCAACGGTGATAACACATGTCCCGGCATCAATCAATTGTTTGATTACCGGCTCTTCCACGACTCGTTTGGGTAAGGGTGAAGGGACAACCCGTCTCCAACCGCGACCAGCATCCTCGACTACGTGCCAGCCTTCATTTTTTCTTCTCGCTTCGGCTTCGGCGGCATCCATGAACGAGCCAATCGGTTTAGAAGGGTTCTGGAAAGCAGGATCATTGGCATCGACCTCGACCTGAGTGACCACAGTCGCCACGGGTTTATCGATACCGTTTTTCAAGAAATGGTTGTACAAATTCTGCTGCAAGGCATAGCCGGTGGCGCCCTGCGTGTCGGCGCCACAATAGTCCAGAGGAACTTCGTGCACACCCTCGACGCGGTGGGCAATTTCGGAACGGCGGAGCACAAAACCAACCTGGGGGCCGTTACCGTGCCCGATGGCAACTGTCCAGCCTTGCTTGATCATTTCTGTAATGTGGCGGCTGGTTTCATGAACGGCCTGATATTGGTGTTCCATCGATGTTTTTTCTTTACTCGTAATCAGGGAATTTCCCCCAATTGCAATAACTGCAACTCTATTAGACATAAGAAATGAATCTCCACTCCTGTTGAAATTGACTGTTAGCTTTCGAATGAGGCTAATAAGCGAGAATACTGGCTACCAGGGCCATGCGAATCGAGACACTGTAGGTAATGGCTTCGAAATACTGCTGGTTTGGCGTTCGATCAATGCGCAAGTCCATTTCACCAGCACGGCGGGGCAGGGTGTGTGTGACACGGATAATGCGACCGGTTTCCTTGTAAACCTTGTCCAGAGTTTCCAAACGGACGAAATAATCATCCATCATCTGTTTGAATTCTTCTGCTGCTGCTCCTTTAGGCGCACTGCAACCGGGGAGGTAAACAAGATCCATGTCAGAAATCAGTTCATTGAAGCCATCTTGATCCAGATCCAAAACCTCTTCGATATCCCCACCTACCTCCCTCAGCCGGTCCATAACCTCTTTTGGGGTGCGGTGTGATTTTGTCGAGGCAATGGTAACTTTGGCCCCCAGGCGAGCCAGGCCGTAAGCCATCGAGTGTCCTGTGCGAGCCGCCACCATATCAGGGCTGGCCACACATACTTTCACGCCCTCCACCTTACCCTGAGTACGCCAGAGGGTATACAGATCAAGGAGCGCCTGGGTGGGGTGTTCCCAATGGCCAAAACCGCCATTGATGACGGGCGAATCGGCATAACTTACGCCTTCGCGAGCCTCGACATCATTGGGATGGCGCAATACGATAACATTGGCGTATTTTGAGACCACCTTCATCATGTCAGCCAGGCTTTCCTCTTTGGCCGCGGAAGACGACACCATCGGTGTTGCTTCGGTCACGACCGAACCGCCGAGACGATGCATCGCTGTTTCGAAACTCATGCGGGTACGGGTACTGGGCTGGAAGAAGAGGGCGGCCATGACGTTACCTTGGAGCAAATCTAGCCCAGATCGATTCCAGGGTTCCAAGGCGAGAGCCAATTCGAAAAGGCCATAAATTTGCTCATTGGTTAAATCGTTGATCGAGAGTAAGCTTTTTCCTGCAAAGTCAATCTCTTTGATGAGAGACTGAATGGTGCGAATTTTACTTGCAGCACCCATAGAATATTTCTCCTTAAAGTATAGGGTGGCTCGATAAACAGATGTGTTTTTTAGAAGGAGCCTGACTCTGTTTAATCTATCACTTAAATCTAGCACAAAAGCGATAAGGGACGCATAAAGGAGGCGTAAAGAAAGAATAAAGATTTGGCCGGAGTTTTAAGCCATGAAAAACAAAAAAACAATCTTCTCAGAGACACAATGGCGCGCTTTTATCGTCACCTAAATAATAGGTTGCATCCTGAGAAGATTGCCTTTTAGAGGACAAACAAGGGTATAGCTGTACGTAATTGCCGCTTAAACTGTTTCCTTACCGACTCAACAAGAATTGACGGAAACCTTGCAGAGCTGTGGCCAGAACCAGTACCGTTCCCTGCATGGCATATTGCCAGTGAATCGGTAGTCCCAGTACAACGACCAGGTTTAACAGGATGATGAGTAATGTCACACCGGCAGCAGTGCCGAAGAGATTGCCCCGGCCGCCGGTAAAGGTGGTGCCACCGACAATGGCCGCTGCAATTGAATTCATATTGTAATCTGAGCCCAGGCGCAGATCCACATAGCCGATGTAACCGCTCAATAACAAGCCGCCGAGGATGGCCAGAACCGAGCATAAGATATGGGCGCCGATCAAAACCCAGTCGACGTTAATCCCAGAATAACGTGCTGCCCCGGGATTGCCACCGACAGCATAAATCCAGCGCCCGAAGCGTGTGTATCTTAGGGCAAATATGAAGATGACGTTGATAATCAGCCAAACGAGCAGTGCTGCCGGGATCGGGCCTACTGGTTTGATACTGATCGTCCGCAAAAGGTCGGGTACTGTACCACTGGCCTGACCTTTGGTGTAAGCAAGGCGGGCACCGCCCACAAAGACCAGCATACCAAAGGTCGCCACAAAGGGAGGAACGTGACGTTTGGCAACCAAAAGCCCATTGGCCAGCCCCACCAGGGCAGCGATGGTAAAAGCCTGGATCAGAGAGACGGTGATAGAGTTGCCCGCTTCGGTTTGCACCACAATCACGGCGCCCAAGGCCAGGACGGCGCTGACCGACATATCGATGGAGCGAGTCAACAAGACCAAGGTCTGACCGACTGTTACGATTCCTAACACGGCTACTTGGATAGCCACTGTTTTTAAGTTTGTGGAATGGTAAAATGCGGGAGCAAAGAGGGCGGCAGCAATGAGAACGATGCCAATCATAATTGGCGCCGCCCACTGTCCTGCTAAATCCACGCCACGCACAAAGCGGGGCGTAGGACGGAAACTGAACAGTTGACCGAAAATGACCGGTTTGAATGGCGTAGATTTCATAGAGACCCCAAAGATTTTGATTTATAAGCAGCAACAGCAATGAGGACGATGGCTCCCAGCAATAATTGCTGGTAGAAAATGTTAACCTGCGTCAGGTTGAAGACGTTTGACAAAAGCGTCAGCAGCAAAACACCGCCAAGCATGCCGAAAGTCGAACCACGGCCTCCATAGAGGCTGATCCCACCCACGGCACTGGCGACAATAGATTGAAATGTCATACCTGCCGCCGCATTTGGATCGCCAACACCCGTGCGCGCCAGGAGAAATAAACCTGCCAAGGCAGCAAAGACAGAACTGATGACATAGGCTGACACTAAACTCCAGTTGACCGGGATGGCGGAAAGGCGAGCGATTCGTTCTGAGCCGCCAACCGCATAGATATTCCGGCCTGCCTGTGTTCGGGTGAAAAAGAGCCAGACCGCGAACCAGATGAAGCCCATGCCGATAACATTCCAGGGCACAATACCGATTTTAGCGTCGTATAGGTTGAGGTACGCATCGGGAACACCGCGAATCGGTGTGGTTGAAATGGCCAGTGTGATCCCGCGTAGAATAAAGAACGTACCAAAGGTGATGATAAAGGGTACGGCGTGTGTTCGCGTAATCAACAGGCCATTGATGAGTCCCAGTACTGCCCCAATGCTAATACCCAACAAAACCAGCGGTAGAATCATTGCCGGGTCGCTGCCAAAAGTTGCAAAAAGTGTGGCTACGACCAGACCAACGGTTCGGGCTACCATTTCGACGGAGATATCCATGCCTCCTGTCAGCAAAACAGCACTCTGACCGATCGCCAACAAGCTCAGGGCAATGGATTGCCGCAGGATGTTGACCATATTTGATGCCGTCAAGAATCTGTCAGACATGAGAGAGGCAATGACTCCCAACAGAACGATAAAGACGTATATCAGTATTACCGATCCGTTATTACGCACAAACGCCGACCACCGCTTTGAACGCAGCCCAAAGTCGGCGCGAGCATTGTCAACAGTTGCTGTCATAATTCACCTTTTGTTTTTATTAACATATTTGCGTTACTGGACAGGAACGTGATTATCGTCCGTTGCCGTAGCCAGCCGCATAATTGCTTCTTCTGAAAAATCCTTCTTATCCAATTCTCCGGCTAAACGGCCCTCGTGAAATACCAGAATACGATCACACATACCGATGAGCTCGGGTAATTCCGACGAGGCCATGATCACACCGACTCCTTGTTGTGTTAGTTCACGAATACGGGCATAGATTTCGGCTTTGGCGCCGACATCGATACCTCGAGTCGGTTCATCGAAGATGACGAGTTTGGGGTTGGCTAGCAACCACTTGCCTACCACCACCTTTTGCTGGTTACCACCACTCAAGTTTTCAGCTAAAATTTTAGGATCAGATGGCCGGATGCCGAGTTCGGCAATAATGTCGAGCACTGCTCGCTTTTCCAGGTTAGAACGCAAAATGCCATACTGTTCGAATTGAGATAAATTGGGTAGGGCGAGATTGAAGCGCATCGTTTGATTCAAGACCAAGCCATAAGCTTTGCGGTCCTCCGGAATGAGAACCATACCGGCCCGTCTTGCTGCCGCAGGCGATCGTGGTATGGGTTCACCGTGGTAGCGAGCCTCCCCAGAGTAGATGTCGCCCAACCCCACCAGAGAACGACACACAGTAGTACGGCCACTACCACCCAATCCTGCCAGCCCCACCACTTCGCCTTCACGAACCTGGAAACTGATATTAAAGACCGTGTTTTCCATACACAGGTCGTGTACTTCTAGCAGAACCTCACCCGGAGTATTGTCAGCGGGTGGGTACATATCGGTGAGCTCGCGCCCCACCATCAAACGAACGAGCTCATCTTCATTCGTCTCGGCCACGTTTTTCGTGGCCATTGTCTGGCCATCTTTGAGAACGGTAACACGGTCGGCAAGCTCAAATATCTCGTTGAGACGATGCGAGATGTAAATAATTCCCTGGCCTTCCTCACGCAATGTTTTAATCACAGCGAAGAGACGCTCCAAATCGCGACTAGGGAGTACGGCCGAGGGCTCATCCATGATCAGGATCCGGGCATCGGTCGCCAGAGCTTTAGCAATTTCGACAATTTGCTGTTCGCCAACAGTCAGATCTTTGACCAACTCGTTGGGGTCGATGTGCCTATGCGCGCCTAGACGTTTTAACAACTGGTAGGCCTGCTTTGCCCGTTTTCGGGTATCGATCAACCCAAATTTGGTCGGCGGTGAGGTCAAGAAAATATTCTCCGCCACGGGCATATCGGGCAAAAGATTAAACTCTTGATAAACAACGCCAATCCCGAGGCGGCGTGCCTGGTCAGGAGTTAAATTGTTGTACTTTGTACCATCGATCGTGATGGTCCCCGCATCAGGGGTATAGGCACCCGTAATGGTTTTAATCAGAGTAGATTTACCGGCGCCATTCTCCCCCACTAAAGCATGTATTTCACCCTGCCTTAGATCAAATGAGACGCCGGCCAAAGCATGGGTACCACCAAATGTCTTTTCAATTCCGTGGAGAGAGAGGATTGTGTTATGGGAACGGCTTGAGTCTACGAGTGTTATCATAAGGCGTTCTTCTTAATTTTTATCATACCTATCGGGCCGCGCGGCCCGATAGGTATGATTTGTTATGAACTTAGGCGAATATCGCCTTACTTGCGTCCAAAGCCACCGTCGATGTAGTACTGAATATCAACTGTAGCTGGCGGGATGAAGTCGTCATTGAGTTCAGGAACGTACCACTGCTCGAAGCTGGTATTGTCGTAGGGATCGGCGCCATCCATGAGTGTGCGCAGGCTGATGAACTTGGTGACTTCTTTGCCCTGCAAAATGTCAACTGCTGTTTGCAGACAGTATTTTGACATCGAAGGTGGATCGGGGGCACCCACAAACTTGTAGCCGTACTGTTTGGCTAAGCGCAGGAAGCCATTGGGTACATTAACCATGGCAAACTTGGGCGGCTCTAAACCGGCATCTTCATAAGCCAGAGCAGCACCGAGAGCCATTTCACCACCACCGGCCCACACACCGTCAATCTCAGGATTGGCAGCCATGATCGCTTCCATCTTCTGTTTGGCGGTAGCAATATTCCACTGGGCATATTCGGTGGCAATCACTTTGACACCAGGATAGTGGCTGAAGGCATCGAGAGCAGCAGCTTGCCAGGTTTCAGTGGAGTCTACACCGGCGATACCGTTGAAGACAACCACATTGCCCTTGCCACCCATCAGTTCCGCTAAACCAACACCGGATTTATAAGCCACTTCGTAGAAGTCGATGTCTACACGGGAGGTAAAGTCTTCCCCTTCGATGCCGTTGGCACAGAGAACGACGGGGATACCGGCTTTGATCGCACGTTTAATGACGGTAGTCGAGGCTGCACGGCCTAATGGTTCGACGACAATGGCATCAGGTTGCTGTTCGATAAAGTTTTCGATGTCGCTGATTTGTTGGTTGGCGTCATTGGTGATCGAGGTCAGCAGCGGACCGGCGAGAACGCCTTGCTCTTGCAACTCTTTGCCATAAGCAGCGATTGTAATATTGTAGGTGTTGCCCCACCCATTGCTAGGATCTTGCTGCGAAACAGCAATCGTGTAGGGTCCATCCTTTTTATAAACGGATGTATCAACAACCGTATTCATATCCTTCAGGATAGCCTGAGAATAGTCGGAAGCAAGGGCGGCTTCGTTGACTTCTGGACTGTTGATGATTGCCATCACGTCTACTTCTTCAGCCGCTTTAGTAGGTTCTTCTTGAGGCACTGCGGTGGGTTCTTCGACCACAGCTGTCGGAGCAGGGGCCTCTTTCGTTTCAGCTACTGTTGGTGCTGTCGTTTGCGCACAAGCTGCAAGTAGACTCAAAAGTACAAAGAGGGACAAGATTGTCCACAGATTTCTCTTCACAATGTCCTCCTAATCTAGATAAATGGTTTGTACAGAGCTATGTATTGGCGAACGTCGGTTATATTATGTGGAATATCACCTCCTTCGAGCAAAAATAGGATGATTTCAAACGAAGAAAATGGCCAAAGCGCTACGACAAAGGTTGAGAGAAATGCTGTAGATTACGTTCTCTCTCTAGACCTTCAGGGACTCTCCGCTGGCATTCCCACTAAAACGGGAATGACCAGTCCTTGTCTACGATATCACAAACCCTATAAGGGAGGCATAAAGGAGGCGTAAAGAAAGT
>JAADFV010000443.1:0-545 GCA_013152695.1 Chloroflexota bacterium
GATATCGACCAATACCAGCCAAGCCTGCCCTGAGAGCAACCGAAAAGCAACTTATCGCGCACATGCACCGCGAGACCCTTCGCTTCACTCAGGGTGACAAATGCGCCGCAGGGTGACAGATACACCTCAGGGCGACACAAATGCAGCGGGGGAAGCCGGGGGGTAGGACTTAGGAGCCGAGGATATCGTTACGCATAGTTTCATACTCAGCTTTCGTGATTTCGCCGCGGGCATACCGTTGCTTGAGAATATCCAAAGCCGAGTTCGATAGATCTGTAGTGTTGGCCGGTGGCTGGGTGGGGGGAAGATTGTACCCCTCAGAGTTGCTGCTTCGCGGGAATAAAACACTCACGAACCACACAGCCAAACCGATAATAATTACAAAAAAGAATAGCATAACAAGGAGGCCAAGGCCCCCAATTCCCATCATCATGATGGTTTTCCTCCATAGCATCAATAGCGATAAACTTATCCTGACATCATTGCAGATACTACCAGAGTACAGGAGCAGTGTGACGCTGGATTGAAGGAAAGATGACAAAACT
>JAADFV010000443.1:588-4082 GCA_013152695.1 Chloroflexota bacterium
GGCAAGGTAAAGGTAAAAGTACTACCCTGTCCCGCCCCCTTACTCTCCGCCCAGATGTGCCCACCATGCGCTTCCACAATGTGTTTGGAAATCGTCAAACCGATACCACTGCCGCCACCGGCGCGTGAACGAGACTTATCCACACGATAAAATCGCTCGAAAAGATGCGGAAGATCGCTCGCTGGCACGCCGATACCCGTGTCTGTCACCACAAAAACTACATACCGGCCCTTCTGCTCCGCCCGAACCGTCACACTCCCCCCGGCGGGGGTGTATTGAAGGGCATTGCCCAACAAATTCAGCATCACTTGTGTGATACGACCTGGATCGGCCATCACCAAAGGGAGGTTGGGCACAGTTTCGATATTTAGCTGCACACCTTTATCTTCATATTGCAAACGTAGTCGTTCGCTGGCGCTTTCGATCAAGGCTTGGGGGTGCAAAGGCTGGCGGTGAAGAGTAAGATGGTCGGCCTCAGCCCGCGACAAATCCTGTAGATCCTGCACCAGCCGCTGTAAACGTCTAATCTCTTTTTGCACACTTTGATAGGTAGCCGCCTCGGCCGGCAACACACCATCTGCCAGCCCCTCCATAACTGCCCGCATATTGCTTAAGGGCGTGCGTAACTCATGCGCGACGTCACCGATCAACTCCAGACGCCTCTGCTCGATCCGGGCCAATTCGCTCGCCATCTGATTGAAACTACGCGCCAATTCGCCCAGCTCGTCTTGACTCTGAATGGGAACGCGTTGATCGAAATTTCCGGCGGCGACTTCGCGACTGGCTTCCATCATGGTGCGAATAGGCATGATGATGCGCCGAGCCGTAAACAGACTGATGGCGACGGCAACCAACAGAGCTACCACCCCCGCCGTGAGCGTAATTTCGTTGATTGCTGAGGTGAAATTCACGCGCAGGTCTTCGGCCAGGGCAGGATCGCTTCCCAGATAAGACTCCATGCGCTCGATATGGCGCTGAATTGCGGCCGGAGTTTGCACCTGCACTGCCCCTGCCAGCACAATCATTCCCACCAAAATGACGATAAGATAGGAGAGGAAAAGTTTTGCCCCAAGGCTGTTACGTAGATTGACCGCCTCTTTCATGCCGACTCTCCCTCGAAACGGTATCCCACCCCTCGTACAGTAGAAATGATCTCTGCCGTCGGCGACGCAGCCGCCAGCTTCTTGCGCAGGCGACCGATATGCACGTCCACAACCCGCTCATCGCCGTAATAATCATAATCCCACACCTGTTCGATAAGCTGCTCGCGGCTCAATACCCGGCCGCGATGACGCGCCAGCACCAAAAGTAGATCGAATTCGATGGGTGTCAGCTCGATTTCCTCCTCACCACACCACACACGACGTGCCTCCGGATCGATACGGATGTGAGGAAAGACGAGGGGGGGCTCACCCGAAAGGGCATTCCGGCCCCGGCGCAGGATCGCCTCTACGCGTGCTACCAGTTCTCTGGGGCTAAAAGGCTTGGTGAGATAATCGTCAGCCCCTAATTTCAGGCCCAATATCTTATCGACTTCTTCTGCCCGCGCTGTCAACATCAACACCCAAACATCCGATGTCTGGCGCAAGCGGCGCAACACCTCCAAACCATCGATTTCGGGCAACATGATATCCAGGACAACCAGATCGGGATGAAAGGCCTGCACTGCTTTCAGGGCCTGGGCGCCATCGCTGGCCGTGTGCACAGTGTAGCCCTCGCGTTCGAGATAAGCCCGAACCGTTTCTCGGATAGTTTGTTCGTCGTCGACGACAAGAATAGTAGCGTTTATCATGGGAGTAAATGGGGGAGAAGTGGATTGTAGACATGATTATACCGGATATCCCGCGAATTTGCGTAACATTCGTGAAGAAGAGCATGCCGAGAGCAATTCCTGTTTAGCCCACAGGGCCAGAAAACGTTTAACGCCGAGGCGCGGAGACGCAAAAAATATTTTCCTCTTTGCGTCTTGTATATTAAAGAGAGCACATTAACAACCAAAGAATAGCGAATCGCCGCCAAATGAGTATGATATAGGGAGTTGGAGGATGGTAAGAGGTTAGAATCGTTTCAGGTTGGAAATCGACTTATGCTAAGATACGGGCGAATCATCTCAAAGCACGCATTTTCACTCACGAGGTATCAACGATGAGGCAATGGCACCGCCTAAACGCGGATGAAGTATTGACACAACTACAAGTCGATCCACGACAGGGGTTGAGCAAGGACGAAGCAGCGCAGAGGCTGGCAAAATACGGTACGAACGAACTGGTCGCGCGTGCCGGTAAGAGTATCTGGCACATGCTCCTGGACCAGCTCTCGGAGATCATGGTGATTATCCTCATCGTTGCTGCCGTTATCTCCTTTCTCTTGGGCGAACAGATAGATGCTATCGTGATTCTGGCCATTGTGGTGTTGAACACGATTTTAGGCTTTACCCAGGAATACCGGGCTGAGCAGGCCATGGCCGCTCTGCAAAAACTTGCCGCCCCCGTTGTCAAAGTCCGCCGTGATGGCCATGTCATCGAAATCTCTGCCCGGGAACTGATCCCGGGCGACATCGTGCTCCTAGAAGCCGGCTCAGTCGCTCCCGCCGATGGCCGCCTTATCGAATGCATCAACCTGCAAGTGCAGGAGTCAGCACTTACAGGCGAGTCGGAACCGGTCGAGAAATTCGTCGAACCTATCAACCAGGAGGAAGTGGCTCTGGTGACCGGCGCAACATGATTTTTATGGGCACGGCCGTCACTTATGGGCGGGGTGTCATGGTAATCACGGCCACGGGAATGGATACAGAACTGGGCAAGATTGCCGATATGATTCAAACAGTCGAGCAGGAGCCTACGCCCTTGCAACGACGCCTGGCACAGCTGGGCAAGGGACTTGCCGTCGCTGCCGTTGCAATCGTCGCCGTCGTTTTTATTCTGGGCATACTCCGGGGTGAGAATGCTAAACACATGTTCCTTGTCGCCATCAGCATGGCTGTCGCCGCAGTACCCGAGGGCTTACCAGCAGTGGTGACCATTGCCCTGGCCCTGGGTGCTCAGCGTATGCTCAAACGTAACGCCCTCATCCGCAAACTCCCTGCTGTAGAAACGCTGGGCTCAGTCACCGTTATTTGCTCCGACAAAACCGGCACCCTCACCGAAAATCGCATGACCGTCGCCGTGCTCGATGTGGCAGGCAGTACCCTGGATTTGGTAGAGGTACAGCACAAACGGGGCAGAAAAGTGTGGACTTCGGACCTGGCCCCTCATGAGCTAGACTCGGCTAGCGCCTTGACCTTGGTGGGAGCAGCCCTCTGCAACGACGCGATTTTGGAGAAGGAAGAGAACGGTGAGGAACGCTGGCAGGCCCTGGGTGACCCCACGGAAGGTGCATTGGTCGTAGCCGCGGCCCTATTCGGGCTGGTCAAAGATGAATTGGACAGTCTGATCACGCGCGTGGCTGAAGCACCCTTCACTTCAGAACGCAAACGCATGACTACCATCCATAAA
>JAADFV010000444.1 GCA_013152695.1 Chloroflexota bacterium
CCGCCGTCAGGGTCGTCTTCCCATGGTCAATGTGACCAATCGTCCCCACGTTGACATGGGGCTTCTTTCGCTCGTAATGCTGCTTTGCCATGAGATAATTTGCCTCCTGGTGGCCGATCAGGGTAAGCCACCCGAGTGGTGATAAAATGCGCTTTTTGGCCGTCCCTCAAAAGAGACGGCCAATGAATTAGAATTTCAATTCGTTCAATCAGGAGCCCACAATCGGACTTGAACCGATGACCTCATTCTTACCAAGAATGTGCTCTACCGACTGAGCTATGTGGGCTTGTTGAGTGGGCCGGGCAGGACTCGAACCTGCGAAGGCTTCCGCCAGCGGGTTTACAGCCCGCCCCCTTTGCCGCTCGGGACACCGACCCAGATATGAGATTGGAATGTGGTGGCATTGTATCAAAAGCTGACCTGAAAGGCAATTTTCGATACCGGTAAATCGCTAACAGAAGCCGACGAAGGGACTCGAACCCATAACCGGCGGTTTACAAAACCGCTGCTCTGCCAATTGAGCTACGTCGGCGACGAGTTGGCTTGTTGGTGCCAAACGTAAATTATAGAGGCAATGGCATAATGAGTCAAATTTTCTCTCGAAAAAACTAACGTAGTTCGTTGTTTACACTCGCCTAACGATGTTTTTCTCGCAAAACTTAAGCAAGATGCAATCCTTGTCCTCAAAAGGGTAAATCTAACCGTTAAGCTGCATTTTATCAGAATGAAGAATTGCTGATCTTATCTTGACATCTTTGGCAATCAGGGGTATGCTGATTGTGGAGAGTCTAAACATCTTTCCAGCCATGCTGCAGCCAGCACAATGGCGTGTTTGGCGGCAGCACGGTGCGATGCCGGACATAACGATTACGTGCAAGGAGGTTGCATGATGCTATCAAAGATTTCGGCAAAAGTGACTGGCTTTTTACGATGGTTATTCGGGGCACCGGTGTCTGAACTGCCCCCGGCCTTTGGGGACACAGTACCTGCTGAACTGCGCGTGTTCGAAGAGGAGATGGAACACATTCAGGAGGTGGAACAACCTGTCAAAATTCATCAGGAAAAGCAGCATCCTCAAACCAATCCTCCCAAAAAGGATGTCCCTATCGAAAGGTTGTAGTTGCCTGCCTGTGCGAACATACGAGAAGTAATGGCAGCATTACACATCTGCTGCTCGTATACACAATTGGCGTTCATGACTGAACAATTCCCATCGCCGTTCTCATTAGAGCGAGATGGGAATTATTTTTTTGCTTCAGATCTGCTGCTTTCGTAAATCGGACAC
The DNA here is from genome assembly GCA_013152695.1 of Chloroflexota bacterium. The sequence goes on from JAADFV010000444.1 coordinate 1,286, forward strand.
AAATTGGTATCAATGTAGATCCGCAGCACAGTAACCCTGTAAACCAGTAACCCAGAAAACCAGGCCGGTTGGGGGCGGCGCCGCCCACCCCCGGTTTACCGGTTTTCTGGTCTTCCGGGCTACAGATGGTCTATGTGTACAGATCATTTTCATCATTATCGGCGTGCAAACGCTCATGGCATCTGCTGAGAAAAGCGGAGGACAGAACGATCGGGCTACCAGATTTCGTGATCTTCGCGTACAAAAACACCCAAGGCCGAAGGGCCGATTAGGGTGGCCAGGACCGGACTGTAAGTATCCGTAAAGACGGGAAGATCGGGATACTCTGCTTCGATGCGTTCGAGCAGGGCCGTGGCATTGGCGGCATTATTGTTTTGTAGTAAGGCAATTTCCTTAAGATAGGCGAATTCGCTGATAAAGGTGAAGAGTTTCTCGACAGCATCATCCTGCGTCCGTACTTTTTCCATGACAATCAGGTCACCCTCGCGAATTTCGAGCAAAGGCTTGATCCCGAACATGGTACCCAAAATGGCCTGCGACTTCCGAATTCGACCATCGCGTTCCGGATAAGACAGATCATCGATAAAAAAGCTAAAGTAGATGTAAGGAATGATGCCACGCACCAGGCGGGCGACCTCGTCGAACGAGGCGCCGGCAGCACTGGCCAATGCAGCCTGTTTCACGATCATCCCCAGGCCCCGACCAATCGTTTCGCTATCAATCACGATGATCTTGGTGTGACCGCGCAGTGTGGCCGCGGCTGTATGCGCAAGCTGGTAGGCCTCGCTCAAGACGCTGGAGGTGTGGATCGATAAAATATAATCGGCGGTGCGGCTAAGGCGATAATAGGTATCAATAAAATCCTGAAGAAGGGGAGGGCGTAGTTCAGGAAGGGTTTTGATTTGCTCGATCTTTCGATAATATTCGTCTGGCTTCAAATCGACGCCATCTTTATATGTTTTTCGCCCCAGGCGGATACGAAGGGGCACAATTTCGATACCCAGTTCTTTTTGTTCTTTTGTTGTGATATGAGCGCTGCTGTCTGTGACAATACGGATGGAGTTCACGTTGTCCCTCGAAGGCGGATTAAGATGAAATAGAGCGGCGCCAGGATGGGCGCCACAAAACATCTGATTATAACATACAGCGGAACGGTGGCCTTATTCTACAGAGATCAGATAGGGATAGTGGGGTTGTCCTCCCTTATGCATCTCGATCTCGTAGTCCGGAAATTCCTGCCCGAGCCTGTCTGCTAACGCTTTGGCCTCTTCCTCACTGACATCGGCACCATAATAAATGGATATCAGTTCGTATTCTCCCTCGGGATCGGCAATAGGAATGGCCTGGATCACGGCATCTTCATAATTGTCGGATTTGCAGGAGAGCTCACCATCAACGAGAGCAATGATATCCCCTTTATGCACCTGGATGCCATCGAATTTTGCATCCCGTACCGCCGTGGTGACCTCGATGGTGCGTACACTCGCTGCCGCCGCCCTCATATTGGCGAGATTCTCTTCGATATCGGCATCAGCGTGATAGGCAAGCATTGCCGCGATTCCCTCCGGCATCGAGCGTGTTTCCACAATGTGAACTCGCTTGGAGGTAAGATGTGTCACCTGCCGCGCGGCCATGATCACGTTCTTGTTGTTAGGGAGGATAATAACGTCATCATAAGGAAGGGAATCGACCGCGGCCAGCAGCTCTTCGGTGGAAGGATTCATGGTTTGCCCGCCCTTGACGACGGCGCATACATGCAGGCTTTCGAAAACCTGCTGCAAACCTTCACCCGAAGCTACCGCTACTACCCGGCTGCACTTCTGCTCGACAATAGATGGCACTGTTGGTGCTGCGGGATGAGGGAGGGCGGTGGGGACCGGCGTCTGTGTATCGCGCCATTCGCCTTTACGGCGCAATGTTTGCAAGGTCATGTTCTCCAGCACAATATCATCCAGATAGCCCAAAGAGGCACCATAACTGAGAAAAGGACCGGGATCTTCATTGTGCACGTGCACTTTGACTACCGGCCCTGCCTGACCGACGACCACACTTTCACCCCCCATCTCCACCAGCTTCTCCCGGATTTGGTTTTCATCGAGATGGTCGCCGTAGATAAGAAACTGAATGTCATACCCCCACTCCTCCTCGTGCAAAGCATCCAGGTCGGGCTGGGGAACTGCGACTTGTTGCTGATCAGCACGGACATCATCCGGCATAGGAATGGGTACGCCTTCGAGATACTTCAACATACCTTCCAACAAATAATAAAGCCCTTGCCCGCCGGCATCGACAACCCCCGCTTTTTTGAGTACAGGCAAGAGGTTGGGGGTGTTATCGAGCGCCTGTTTGGCTTTGGCCAGGGTCGAAGCAAGAACAAAGCGTAGATCAGGGTCGAGGGCAGCGGCATGCTCGCAAGCGTCAGCTGCTTCGCTAATGACAGTGAGGATCGTACCCTCCACAGGTTTGATCACGCCTTTATACGCAGTCTCTTTTGCCTGTTTCATGGCACGAGCAACATGCTTTGCATCGATCACAGACACATCTTTCAAATCTTCGGCAAAGCCGCGCAATATCTGGGAAAGGATGACACCGCTATTCCCGCGGGCACCACGAATCGCGCCCAGGGCAAAAGCCTGCGCGATTTCATCGGCCTCGGTACTGGTTTTTGCGACAGCTTCCTTCCAGGCCGATTGCATGGTCAACACCATATTGGTACCCGTGTCCCCGTCGGGCACAGGGAAAACATTCAGGGCATTGACGATATGACTATGTTGTTTGAGCCAGGAATAACCGGCTCCAATAAGAACTTGCAAATCCCAACCATCGATATCAAAAAGAGGTTGGTTGGGGGGGTGTTTTTGAAAAAAACTCTCGGGGTGCTGAATTTGCGTCAAAACGCTCCTCACAATGATTTCTCAAGAAAGGGATGAATAAAAATGATGGCTTGGGGGACGCTAGCGCTGCTCGGCAGCACTGACACGAAGCCCCTGCACATGAACATTGACGGCAATGACCGGTAGACCCACCTGTTGTTCCAACACATAACGCACACGGCGCATGACACTACGTGCCACCTCTGATATGCGGGTGCCATACTCGATAATCAAATAGAGATCAACGACGACACCCTCCTCCTCCATTGACACTTCGACACCGTGATGCGCATTTTTGCTATGAAACCAGCCATGGCGCCAATCGTCGAATTTAGTTTTGCCCGCCAAACCCACCACACCATAGACTTCGAGCACGGTTTGTACTGTAAGTGTAGCGATCGCTTGGGGTGAAATCTGGATTTTTCCGAGGTCTGTCTGACTATCTGTCACGGGAATACTCCATGAACAAATAAACGATCTAGGTTTGCATCAAAGGCGTATCTGTGTTATCCTAAACCTTGCTCCCGAGCCGGGGGCTTTTCTATGGCAAGCGCTGAGCTTTCAGCCTCGCCAGATACATCAAAGAGCAATTAAGATCGCAATTTGGAGAATAACTGATGGCTAAATGTGAAATTTGCGGAAAAGGCCCGCAGTTCGGCAACCATGTTAGTTTTTCGCAGCGGCATGTCAAGCGACGTTGGCACGCCAATGTGCAAAAAAGGCGCCTGATGATCAAGGGTCAGATGCGGCAGGTCAATATCTGTACCAACTGCCTGAAGACACTATCGAAAACCAACGCCTGATACAAACGCCAATTCCTGATGGGATTGGCGTTTCACATCCGTAACGATGCAGTCAAGAGATATCAGGTCAAGGGTGCAAAAGGTGCACAACCTGTTGGCTGAACACCCTGTATGTTACCGCAAACAGCTTGTCAGTGCAAGCAATCGCATTCTGTAAGATGCATCCTGATAACGCTCACATTCTTGACCAAATCTCAAGTAAAACTTATAATACGATGGTGTCTACTCCCCTGTCTCATCTAGTTGATTTGCAATTCAATACTGCCGGGCTCCTTAAGGAAGCAATCGGAAGCACACGCGTATTTGCGGTCACCGTAACTGTTTCTCAGCTCGATCAAATAGATGAATCTTTTGACGTCACGGCGCCATTCATTGGCACCGTGCATTTTTTGAAAACAAATAATAGCGTCCTTACACATCTTAGCGGTCATACCACCCTAAAGATGATTTGCGCGCGCTGTTTGGAACCTTTCGAACAGGAATTCACTATCGAGATCGAAGAAGAATTCTTACCCAGCATCGATATCGCTACCGGTTCTGTGATTCCTCATAAGGACGATGATGAAGCCCTGTTGATCAATGAACATCATATTCTCGATTTAACAGAAGTGCTCCGTCAGGCCATCATCCTCTCTTTACCTCTCACCCCCTTGTGTCAGGACGACTGCAAAGGCTTGTGTCCCACCTGTGGCATTAACAGAAACTACGAAGTCTGCGATTGTCAGGATGAACATATCGACCCCCGCTGGGCCTCGCTAAGCATATTACTCAAGAATAATCAAGACTCAACTTCTCTGGAGTGAAATAATATGACCCCTCATCCGAAGCGAAAAATTTCCAAGGGACGCCGTGATCGTCGCCGTGCCCATGATGCCATCCGTCGCCCCCATCTGGTAACGTGTCCCACCTGCAAAAACAAACGTCCTCCCCATCAGGTTTGCCTTTACTGTGGCACCTACCGTGGACGCACTGTGATCGAGATTGAAGAAGAAAGCGGCGTCAGCGAATAAGCCACAAGCCGTCAGTTCTTACTCCAAACATTGCCCAGGCAGTTAAAAAACCTCAAGGGAACGGATACATTGTCCGTTCCCTTTTCGTGCTTCACCCTCTCCACTCACTCTTGACTTCGCCTCATCATGTCCCTACCCGTCCTTCTTTTTCCTGGTCAGGGCGCCCAAAAAGTCGGTATGGGCGCCGATCTCGTGTCGCACTCGGCCGCAGCCGCCAGCATCTATGCCCAGGCCGATAAAATTCTCGGCTTTGAGCTCTCCCGACTATGCTTTAACGGCCCTGAAGAAGTCCTCACCGACACGATCAACGCCCAGCCAGCTTTACTCACCACCAGCATCGCCATCCTGCGCGCCATCGAAGAACGACTGGGCCAGCCCCTGGCGGCAGGAGCAGCCGCCGGACACAGCATGGGTGAATATAGCGCCCTCGTTGCTGCCGGCGCCCTCGACTTTGCCGCCGCTCTGCGCCTGGTGCGGGAACGTGGTCGTCTCATGAAACTGGCTGATGAACGGGCGAGCGGCGGCATGGCTGCGATTATCGCCCTCGATACAGACAAGATTGCCCAGATTTGCCGTGAAGCCAGGGCCAAGACCGGCCAGTTCGTCCACATTGCCAATGACAACTGCCCGGGCCAGGTTGTCATTTCGGGTGATGAAACGGCTCTGGAACAAGCGATGGCGGCGGCAGAGCAGGCAGGAGCACGTAAAGTCGTGCGCCTCGCCATCACCATCGCCGCACACTCTCCACTCATGGCAGTCGTCGAAGCAGAGTTTACCAAGGCCGTCAACCAGACGCAGATCGATATCCCTCGCTATCCCGTCATTGCCAATAGCACTGCCCAGCCCCTCACCAACCCCGACACAATTCGCGAAGAACTGGTGGGACAATTGCAAAACTCCGTAAAATGGACGGCATCTATGCGTTATCTCATCGAGCAGGGGTTTGATTCCTTTATCGAAATTGGGCCCAGTGGCGTGCTTGCCGGCCTTCTCAAACGCATCGATCGCCGCTTCCGTCGCATTCCCAGTGTTTCCACCTGGGAAGAGGTAGAACGACTGGCAACACAACTGGCTTGACATCGACGCCTAACTGACGTATATGTATAGTTGATAGTCGATGGTCGTTAGGCACCCTCGCCTATCCTCCCTACTTCCTACTTCTTACTCCCTACTTCTTGCTTCCTGCTCCTTTCTTCCAACTCTCACTCCCTACTCCCACCTTCTTCTTATGATCGATCTTACCGGTAAAATTGCCCTCGTTACAGGCGCCTCTCGCGGTATTGGTGCTGCCATCGCCAAAGAACTGGCAGCACACGGCGCCACTGTCATCGTCAACTACCGTAGCAATGAACAAGCTGCCGAAAAAGTCGTTGCCGATATCACCGCCGCCGGTGGCACTGCAGTTGCCATGCAGGCCGATGTCAGCGACTATGATCAGGCAACAAAACTTATTAAATCTATACAAAAACAATTCAAACGTCTCGACATCCTCGTCAACAACGCAGGTACCACCCGCGACAACGTCATCATGATGATGAAAGAGTCTGATTGGGATGAAGTGATCAACACCAACCTCAAAAGCGCCTGGAATTGTTCTAAGGCAGCGGCGCGAATCATGATGAAACAGCGAAGCGGCCGCATCATCAACATCTCAAGTGTTGCTGGCATCGCCGGTAATGCCGGCCAAACAAACTATGCTGCTTCAAAAGCAGGCATGATCGGCCTGAGTAAAAGCCTGGCCAAAGAAATCGGCCCCCGTAACGTTACCGTCAATACCATTGCCCCCGGCTTCGTGCCCACCGACCTGACCAATAACCTGATTGAGCAGATGCAAGATACCATCATCGAACACACTGCCTTGCGCCGCCTGGGCACCCCTGAGGATGTCGCCGCCTTGACTGCCTTTCTTGCTTGCGATCGTGCTGGCTTTATTACAGGCCAGGTCATCGCCATCGATGGAGGCATGGTCCTTTAAGGGAGAAACGCTTGATGTCCGAATCATCCTCATGGCAAGGGCAAGTTACCATTGCCCCACGCGTCCTCACCACCATTGTGCGCCAGACCGCTCTGCAAACTGAGGGCGTACAACGCCTTGCGGTAAGATCACCCCGGCACAGCCGTGTCCAAGGTAAACGTGCCTATGCTCCCGGCGTCGAGGTCATCCTCGCCGATGGCGCTGTCCATGCCGCCGTTCATGTAATTACAGAACCCGACGCCAACATGCTCACCCTCGCCCAGACCCTGCAGCGCGAAATCGCGCATGCCATCGAACACATCGTTGGTCTTCAGGTTGCCTCGGTCGACGTGACCATTGACGACGTACACTTTCCTGCCCGTGACACAACCTCGTCATGAAACCAAGACATCAGGCCCGCCAGATCGCCTTGCAGGCTCTTTACGAAATCGATATTGCCAGCCATCCCCCCGGCAACGTCATTAGAGACCGTCTTGCTGCGCAAGAGCCACCCCTGCGCAAAGAAACCGCTGACTTTGCCCGTCATATCGTTGCCGGAGTGGCTGCTCACACTTCATCTCTCGATCAGATCATCGCCCACTTTGCCCCCGAATGGCCAGTCGATCAAATAGCGACCATCGACCGCAATATCTTGCGTATCGCCTTGTGGGAAATCCTCTTCGATGGGACTCCTATCCGCGTAGCAATCAACGAAGCTGTCGAACTTGCTAAAGAATTTGGTGCCGAAGCCAGCCCTCGCTTTATCAACGGCGTCCTGGGCACGGCTACCCGGCACAAAGAAGAACTCCAGCGTATTTTTTCCACTCCCGCCACTTCAGGCTAATTTCATGTTCAACATTGGTTTTGGCGAAATTCTTCTCATTGCCATTTTTGCCCTGATTTTTATCGGCCCCGAACGCTTACCCAAAGTTCTCAGGCAATTGGGTGAATTGACCTACCAGTTCCGTCAAATTGTTACAGAACTGACTCGCCAGTTCGACGAAGAACTACGCCCTTTGCGTGATATTCAAGACATTGCTACCAACCTCAATCCGGGCAAACAGATCGGTAGTCTCATCGATTTGTCCCCACCAGCCGAGCAAAAATCAGCAAAACCCCAGCCCAAACCGACACCGCCGCCGCTTCGCGATCCGATGGCCGAAATCGACAAGATTATGACCAGTACTCCTTCGTCGTCACCTGCCACCTCTTCTGAAACGGCCCCAGACAGCCCTGCTACCGACAACCCTGACCCGAACTAAACATACGGCTCTTCCTTGAAACATAGTACCGTGATCGATACCGACGACACCCGTGCCCCCATCCTCGAACACATTCGTGAACTGAGAGACAGGCTCATACGCGCGACCATTGCCCTGGTAGTGGGTATGGGTATTGGCATTTTCTTTGCCAAACCCTTCTTGCAAATTCTCATTGCGCCATTGCAAGGCTCTACAGAACTACAGCTTCTCAAGCCTACAGAAAACATTCTGATTTACTTCAAAGCAGCTCTGATCCTGGGGGCCATTATTGCCACGCCCGTGATCATTTATCAACTGGTTGCTTTTATCGTTCCCGGCCTGACCAAAGATGAACGAAGGTATCTCTTTATGCTAATGCCTCTCGCTGCTATTCTCTTTGCAACGGGAGTCGCTTTCTCCTCGCTGGTTGTTTTACCTTTTACCCTCAATTATCTACAGACTTTCCTTGCCGATCTGTTCAAGGCCCAATACTCTGTGGGCTACTACATGTCCTTTGTCGCCAACTTTGTCCTCTGGGTGGGGATTGCCTTTGAAACGCCCCTGGTTATCGCTCTTCTAGCGCGCTTGGGTGTACTTTCACCCGAACAGCTACGGGGCACCTGGCGTTACGCCATTGTCATTATTGCCGTTATTTCCGCCGTCATCACCCCCACCCCAGACCCCTTTACCATGTCTGTGGTCATGTTCCCCCTGCTAGGACTCTACCTACTGGGAGTGATTCTGGCGAAATTTACCTACCGACCTCGACCACCTGTTTCTTGATCCCGACACAGCCCATGCCATGCCCTCTGCCGTCACTGTCGACGCCTTGAGGGCATGAGCCTATAACAAAAGGAGATTCTTCAATGACGAAGAAAAGGCAACGCATTCTCATCTTAGGCGCCGCGGGGCGTGATTTTCACAACTTCAATACCTTGTTTCGGGATAACGATGCCTACGACGTCGTAGGCTTTACGGCCACACAAATTCCCAACATCGAAGGCCGTCGTTATCCCCCCGAATTGGCAGGGAAACTGTATCCCCAGGGCATACCCATCTATGCCGAAGCTGAGCTGGAAAAACTCATCGCTGCTGAGGACGTGGACGAAGTGGTATTCGCCTACAGCGACGTGTCGCACGAATATGTGATGCACCTGGCCTCACGCGCCGTAGCTGCCGGGGCCGGATTTTGGCTCATGGGCGGAAAAGCCACCATGCTCAAGAGTACCGAGCCCGTGGTGGCTATCACTGCCGCCCGTACCGGGAGCGGTAAGAGCCAAACCACACGATACGTCGCCGGCATTCTTCAGGATATGGGTAAAAAAGTGGTTGTCATCCGTCATCCCATGCCTTATGGCGATCTCAATGCCCAGGTGGTGCAACGCTTCGCCACGTACGAGGACCTCGACCGCTACGATTGCACTATCGAAGAACGAGAGGAATACGAGCCACACATCGACCGCGGGAGCATCGTCTATGCCGGTGTCGATTACGAGCGTATCCTCCGCCAGGCCGAGCAAGAAGCTGATGTCATCCTCTGGGACGGAGGCAACAACGATCTGCCTTTCTATGAACCCGATCTGCAAATCACGGTCGTCGATCCCCACCGCGCCGGCCATGAGAAAAAATACTGGCCGGGCGAGGCCAACGTGCGGATGTCGGATGTGGTGATCATCAACAAAGTCGATACGGCCGATCTGGCCATGATCTCGACCGTGCGAGCGAATGTGCGGGAGCTGGCGCCTGAGGCTATCCTCATCGAAGCTGCTTCCCCCATCTTTGTCGACGACCCTCGCGCCATCCGGGGCAAGCGTGTTCTCGTCATCGAAGACGGCCCCACCCTGACTCACGGTGGTATGAGCTATGGTGCCGGATACGTTGCTGCCACACGCTTCGGTGCCGCCGAAATTATCGATCCTCGCCCCTGGGCCGTGGCCTCCATCGCCGATACCTTTGCCAAATACCCTAACACCGGACCCATCCTGCCGGCCATGGGCTATGGCGATGCCCAAATCCATGATCTGGAAGCGACCATCAACCAGGTCCCCTGCGACCTGGTCATCATCGGCACCCCCATCGATCTCAACCGCGTCGCTAAGATCAAACACCCCACGCAGCGAGTGCGCTACGAATTACAGCCCCTGGGACAACCCACCCTGCGTGATATCCTTAGCGAGCGCTTTGCTTCCTGAACAATTTCTCTAATCCGGCCCCCACACCCCTATCCCTGAGTCGGAGTAGGGGTGTTTTTATGGCGCAAGGGAAACAGAAGCCGTTCTTTTATTGACTAAACGCACCCCGGCAAAAATCAGGACAAGGGCGACGACCATCTGCCAGCGCAGACTCTCGGCTAAAAACAGGGCACCGAACATGAGAGCAAAGATTGGAACCACATAGGTGACCATAGTCGTAGGTGTGGCACCGATGGAACGCAGTAAAGTGAAAAAGAGAAGATAGGCAAGACCAGAGCCCAAAATACCCAACCACAAGGCTGAAAACCAGGCTAAAGGCGTCACCAAGCTTAGATCAGGATGCTCCACAGTCAGGGCCAAACCTATCACCCACAGAAAAGCAAAACTGAGTTGCAGCGCTGTCAACAACGTGATCGACACATCGCGTAAATACCTGCGCGCCAAAACCGAGCCAGCCGCATAACCCAACGAAGCAATAATCACAGCCAACTGGCCCAATACGCGATCACGGTTGGGAGCAAGAATGACGTCGGGTGCGAATAACACCAATACGCCGGCAAAACCCAAACTCACACCAAGACCACGTTGCCAGGTAAAGGGCTCATCAACCAGAAGCCAATGCGATAAAATCACGGCGAAGAAGGGCACGGTGCTATTGAGAATCGCCGCCATACCGGAATCGATATGCAATTCGCCCCAGGAAATAAAGGTAAAGGGAATAGCATTGTTGATAAAGGCCAAAAGGGCAATCGTGAGGAGGGTTTTGCTTGGAGGCAGCGAGCGTAGTCCGTGACGTAAGGCCAATCCCCACATGATTGTGGCTCCGGCCAGCAAACGTACGCTCACCAAAGAGAGAGGGGCCAGTCCCCCTAGCAAACCCAGTTTGATAAACAGAAAAGAAGAGCCCCAAATGGCGCTCAAAGCAACAAAGAGAAGGATATCGCGACGATTCATAGGTTGGGGTAAGTAAGGATTTGTGAGTGAGGTATT
>JAADFV010000445.1:0-6443 GCA_013152695.1 Chloroflexota bacterium
TAGGGCTACGAAACAGCGCCGGCTGAACCCGGCTTTATCGCGGTTGTGCGGTTTGTAGCCCCCTTCGAGGGGGCGTTGTTTTGTAGCCCGATGGCTTTCAGCCTCGGGCGGCCGCCGGCAACTGCGAGGTCTCGCCAGCTGTAAGCCGGGCTCTACAGGCCTGCAGTCGGAGGATGGCCGGCACTGCCCTTGTCGCGGCAAGTTCATCGCATCACGGATGCGATGAACGCGGGTGGACATGATGAACACCTCGTTCTCAACCCATCAAATGAGGTGCACTATTCTTGCCGGGTGTCTACCACCACCAGCAGCAACAATCCTCCCCCAAAAGCGAGAGCAGCGAGCGTTGGGGGAGGCAGGGAGAGGGCAATCCTGGGGGTGTTGTTATGTAGCCGTACGGCTTCCAGCCTCTGGCCTTGTGAGATTCATCCCATCACGGATGCGATGAACACGGAGAGGTTGCAGGCAAATTAGACCTCCGGGAGGTGGCGGCAAGGATCGGTGTTGAAACTGGTTCTTTTGTTAGCCAGACATTATGAAAATTGCAACGTTTCATCGCCACCTCCCGGAGGTCGTGCTTGCTATCGCCAGGGCGCGTTAGCCGCATCCACGATGCGGTGCGATACAAAACACCCTTCATCTGGAGAGTACGCTCGTTAGGACTTTGCCCGATACTTGTTGTAATATCAAATACAAAGTAATAAGATATGACATAGATCATGGTGCTTTAATAAGAAAGCGCTATAGTTGTATTGAGGCCCACATACTTTTCATACTTTGGTTTTGAGGGTGGCGATACATCCCTGCATCGCTGAACTAAACGCGCCTCCCAAAAAGCGCACTATGACAACCACAGTTATATACACAATTCCATATAGCTTTTAATTGGCCTACTCATTTCTCCTCAACCCCATTCTATCACATCCTGGGAGGTTCCTGAATGACCCAAGCAACGATCTCAGTTCCGGCCATGTATGGTGATCACCATGTTCTCGAAGTGAGGCGCATCTTGCTCGCTCTGCCGGGTGTGCAAGATGTCGAGGCAAGCAGTGCCTTTCACGTGGTCGAAGTGACGTACGACCCTGAAAAGCTGAGCGAAGATGACATCCAAGCCGCACTCGGGGAATATGGCTACCTGGATGAGCTTCCTACGCCCACCGAAACCGGTGTGGCAGTCACCGAATCTGACGGGCAGGATACTTATTTTCGCTATACCGCCGCCTATGCGCAGACAAAAGAAATGGTGGGTTTTGAACAACGTGTGACGCCCAGCGTAAGACCATTGTGGTCTTGTCCGGGAATGGGTGTCATCAAGCCGACGGATGAAACGTAATATCCATAGTTCTCCCGTGGCGAGCAAGAATCGAGACATTCACATACCCCGCTAAGGTCTGATATTTGCCCGCCAGCACACAAATGGAGGTATCCCATGGCCAGAAGAAAAACACGGCGACCCGAAGAATACACAATTGATGAGGCCGCTCAAGAAATGCTCGCCCGGGCCGAAGAATTAGGCCTGGACACAGCTTTCACTCGTGCCGACCTGATGGTTGCTTGCAACATCGGTGGCACCGGTATGTGCTGCAAGCACTGCAGCATGGGCCCCTGCCGGCTCACAAAAGATGGACAAACAGGCGTGTGTGGGGCCACCCTAGACACCATTCAGGCTCGAAATTTTATTCGCGCCATTGCCGCCGGCGCTGCCGCCCACTCCGATCATGGTCGCGACATGGCCTTCACCCTCAAAGAAGTCGCCAACGGTGAAACCGAGGGTTACGTCATTCGCGATGTGGCAAAATTGCGAGTGACTGCCGCCCTTTACGATATTCCTATTGAAGGACGCTCCCCCAACGAAATTGCCAACGACTTGGCAGATCTCTACATTGCCCAGTTCGGTCAACAGCGCGGCCGCGTTGTACTCACCAAACGAGCTACGGCTAAGCGCCAGAAGCTCTGGGAAGAGATGGGCGTCATGCCACGGGGCATCGATCGCGAAGTGGTCGAAGCCCTACACCGCACCCATATCGGCGACGACCAAGACCCTGTTCATATTCTGCAACACGGCATTCGCACCGCCCTTTCCGATGGTTGGGGCGGCAGTCTTATCGCTACCGATATTTCCGATATCCTCTTTGGCACTCCCGCTCCAATCTTGGGCCAGGCCAACCTGGGTGTACTCAAAGATGACATGGTCAATGTCGTCGTACACGGCCACGAGCCAACCCTGAGCGAGATGATTGTTGCCGCCTCGCAAGACCCCGAAATCATCGCCTACGCCAAGGCAGCCGGGGCCAAAGGAATCAACCTGGCCGGTATTTGTTGTACGGCCAATGAAATCCTCATGCGCCAGGGCATTCCCGCTGCCGGCAACTTCCTGCATCAGGAGCTCTCGATCCTCACCGGGGCGGTGGAAGCGATGGTGGTCGACGTGCAATGCATCATGCAGGCCTTGGTGAAGTTGGCCGAAAACTTCCACACCAAGATCATCACGACCTCGCCCAAAGTCAAGATCAAGGGCGCGACCCACATTGAGTTCGATGAACGTAGAGCCCTTACCGTTGCCAAAGACATCCTCAAGACGGCAATCGACAACTACAAAAACCGAGGCGAAACCCACATTCCCGACCAGCGCGAAGACCTGGTTCCCGGCTTCTCGCATGAATACATCAGCTACATGTTGGGTGGTTCCTACCGCTCATCCTTCCGTCCCCTGAACGATGCCATCATCGCCGGACGTATTCGCGGCGTGGCGGCAATTGTCGGCTGCAACAATCCTCGTAGCAAACAGGATTACCTTCACACTTATATCACCCGTGAGCTCCTCAAACAAGACGTTCTTATCGTCGAAACGGGCTGCGGTGCTATTGCCAGCGCCAAATTGGGACTCATGCTGGGAGAGGCCGGTTTAGAAGAAGTCGGCCCCGGTCTACGCGAAATTTGTGAGGCCATCGGCATTCCCCCTGTCCTGCACATGGGCTCCTGCGTTGACAACAGCCGCATCCTCACCGTCCTCACCGAAATCGTCGAAGAAGGTGGTCTCGGTGAAGATATCGACCAGGTGCCTGCCGTGGGTTTGGCTCCCGAATGGATGAGCGAAAAAGCCCTGTCCATCGGTGCCTACTGTGTTGCCTCGGGTGCCTATGTCATTTTTGGTGGTCTTTCGCCCGTCAGCGGTATGCCGGACCGTGTCGCTGACAGCGACATTGTCTCCCGCTACATCAGCGAGGGCTGGGAAGAACTGTATGGCGGTAAGATGGAATTCATCAACGACGCCGATGAAATGATCCGCCGCACCCTCGAACACATCGACAAAAAACGCGCCGCCCTGGGCCTGCCAGCCTACGATCCCAGCCGCTTTGGTCGCAGTGGCGACGAGCGCGTCATTCAACTCGAATCCCTACCCCTGGCCCAACGAAAGGCCGCACTCTACGGCATGCCGGCAAAGTAGGAGGAAGCCATGTCAAGATACATCGCAACTCGCGCCATTCGGGGCGCCAATGCGCTCGTCAGCGAAGCTGAGCTTATGCTGCAAAAAGCCATACAAGAAAAAGGCCCCGACACCCCCGTTTCATTTCCTAACACAGCTTACTACCTCCCCCTCATCTTTGGCATGACCGGGGTTGAAGTCACAAAACTCAGTGATCTTCCTCCCGTCATTGCCCACGCTCGCAGGCTTCTCCATCCCCAGCCCGCAAGCAAGCACTGGACGCCCTACCTGGGCGAAACTCTGGACAGCGGTATGGCCACCCTTCTCGCCGCCGAGACGATCGAGGCCATCCGCTTTGTTTATGGTCTCCAGCCGGAGCCAATGCCCGGGCTGGAGCTGGCCGGAGGCACCTCCTACGAAAATATGGACAACGGCTACGAGGTTGCTGATGGTCACCTCAACGGCCCTATCGATGATATTCAGCTCCGCTCCTGGGGTATCCAACTGGTGGATGGGCGTATGCCCGGCTTCGCCGCCATCGTCGGCTGTGCCAAATCCAATGAAGTTGCCGTACAGATTGTGCGCGAACTGCAAAAGCGCAACATCCTTACCTTCCTCTCGGGCAACGTCAACGGCCGCAGCATCATCCACCAATTGATGGAAGAAGGGGTCGAGCTAGGCTACGACACTTACACCGTGCCTTTCGGCACAGACACCATCAGTGCCATCTACGCCCTCGGCTTTGCCACACGCTCCGCCCTCACTTTCGGTGGCCTGAAAGCGGGCCAGGCTCGTGACATCCTCCTTTACAACCGCTCCCGTGTCTTTGCCTTTGTCCTGGCACTGGGCGAAGTGGATGACCTTAAATATGCCGCCGCAGCCGGCGCCATCAACTTCGGCTTCCCCGTCATTGCCGATACCGTCATTCCCGAAATCCTGCCTACAGGCGTTACCACCTACGAACACGTAGTCAGTATGCCATGGAACGAGATTCCCGGAAAAGACGATGTGGAAAAAGCAGAACGGCTCGTACAAAAATGTATCGAAGTCCGTGGTGTCAAAATCAAAGTCACCGATGTACCTGTGCCTGTGCCGTATGGCTCCGCCTTCGAAGGAGAAGTTGTGCGGAAAGCCGATATGCGCGTTGAATTCGGCGGCAAATACTCCCGCTGCTTCGAATATCTGCGCATGGTACCCCTCAACAGTATCGCCGATGGTGTCGTCGAAGTGGTTGGCCCTGACTTCTCCGAAGTCGAACCGCAGGGTTACATGGATATGGGTATAGTGGTGGAAGTAGCAGGGCGCAAAATGCAAGAGGATTTCGAACCTGTGCTCGAACGCCAGATTCACTACTTCATCAACGGCGCCTCCGGTATCCAACACATCGGCCAGCGCGACATCACCTGGATTCGTATCTCCAAGGCCGCGGCTGACAAAGGTTTCACCCTCAAACACTTTGGCGCCATCCTTCACGCCCGCTTCCATGCCGATTTCGGGGCCATTGTCGATAAGGTCAAAGTAACCATCTACACCGATCCCGAAAAAGTGGCAGAATGGCTGGCTATCGCCCGCGAAGCCTACGACTACCGCAACCGGCGCCTCGCTGATCTCACCGATGACGCCGTCGAGGAATTCTATTCCTGCACCTTATGCCAATCCTTTGCCCCCGACCACGTTTGCATCGTCAGTCCCGAGCGCCTGGGTCTCTGTGGTGCTTACAACTGGCTCGACTGCAAAGCCTCCTACAACATCAATCCTACCGGCCCCAACCAGCCCATTCGCCTTGGCAAAGTCATCGATCCGGTCAAAGGCTATTGGGAAGGAACCATGTCGTATGCCAAAGTCGGCTCCCATGGCGTGATCGAGAAAGTTGCTATGTACTCGATCATGGAAAACCCCATGACAGCCTGTGGCTGCTTCGAATGTATCGTTATGGTCATTCCCGAGGTCAACGGCGTCATGGTCGTCAGCCGCGAAGATACAGGCATGACACCCGCCGGCATGAAGTTCAGCACCCTCGCCGGTATGGCCGGCGGCGGCATCCAGACCCCCGGCGTCATGGGTGTGGGCAAATACTACCTGATTAGTCCCAAATTTATCTCCGCCGACGGTGGCTTCAAACGCATCGTCTGGATGAGCTCAGTGCTCAAAGAGACCATGGCGGATGAGCTCAAAGCCGCGGCCGAGCGAGAAGGTATTCCCGATCTTGTCGACCGTATTGCCACCGGCGACGATCTCACTGAAGTCGAAGACCTGATCAAATGGGTCGAAGAAAAACACCATCCCGTCTTAGACATGCCCCCCATGGGCATGGATGTCGAAACAGAAACCGCGGCCGAAACCTCTGAACAAGCTGCTCCCGACGTATTCGCCGCAGAGCTGGATGAACTGAGCATCTTGGCCGAGGCTGAGGCAGTAGTCGCCGCGGCCGAAGAGAAAGAACAGGCAGCGGCCGCATCCATACCTGAAGAACAAACACCTGCTGCTATGGCGACATCTGAAACAACTCCTCCAGAACCAGCACAGACTCCTTCCTCACCCCCATCCTCACCTCCTCCATCCCAAACGACACCACCCGCTTCGCCACCACCGCCACCGGCACCACCTGCGGGGACGCCTCCCGCACCGCCGGTCCCGGGTGATCCTCTCTTCGAGGCACAACAGGCAGCATTGCGCCAGGCCCAGGCTCTTCAACAAGCGCAAGAAGAAGCCTTGCGCCAGGCCGAAGCCCTCCAACGTGCCCGCCAGAGCGGTTACACTGGCGAAGGAGGCTCGGCCGAGCGTGCCGTTACGGCCTTACGTCGAGCCCTGATCGCCGCCCTGGCCGAACTGGGAGGTGTCGATCCCACCCTCCTCCAACAAATACAACCACCAACACCGGCTCCGGCCGCACCACCGCCCCCACCACCTGTGGCCCCACCGGCAGCGGCACCTCCGCCACCACCGGCCCCAGCCGAAGCCAAAGCAGCCGCACCGCCACCTCCTACCGCCGCGCCTGCCCCACCGGCACCGGCAG
>JAADFV010000445.1:6455-8849 GCA_013152695.1 Chloroflexota bacterium
AAGCCGGCCCCACCCCCGCTTGAAGCCAAGACGGCGCCAGCGCCAGCACCCGCACCCGCCGTCAAGAAAACTCTCCCACCCGAAACCCCCTGGCTCCCACCCGAGACCAAAACGTCCATCCTCACAGAAAACTGGACAGGCGCCGTACGCAAAGTAACGCTCGGTGCCACTGCCGACGAAGGTGGCACTCGCACTCGCGCCATTACCGTTGGTGGCGAAAAGGCCATGCCTTTCCTCCGCATCGATGGCGAGATTCCTCTACCGCCGGTCATCGCCATGGAGATTGCCGATCGTCGGCCCGACGGCTGGTCGGCTTTGCTGTATGAACTCTGGGGTGATGTCATGAACGATCCGGCTGCGTGGGCCAAAGCCGCCGAGCAAGCAGGCGCCGAAATCCTCCTCCTGCGCCTTTCCTTGACCGATGCCGAAGGCAAGCCCAACACCCCGGAACGCGCCGTCAAGATCACCAAAGATGTACTCGCTGCCAGCGGCCTGCCACTCATGGTCTATGGGCCGGGCCAGGCCGACCTCGACAACGAACTCCTGGTGCCTGTATCCGAAGCTTGTAAAGGTGAACGCCTGGTCCTGGGCATCTGCGAGGACAAAAACTACCGCACCATTGTTGCCACCGCCATGGCCAACGACCATCTCGTGACGGCACGTACAGCCATGGATGTAAATCTGGCAAAACAGCTCAACATCCTCATCACCGACATGGGCCTTCCTCTCGAACGCATCCTCATGGACCCCACCACCGGTGCCCTGGGTTATGGCTTCGAATATGGCTACTCGGTAATGGAACGCCTGCGCCTGGCAGCTCTGCAGGGTGACGCCATGACACAGTTACCCATGATCGTCACACCCGGCGAAGAATGCTGGAAAGCCAAAGAAGCGAAAGTCGGTGAGGGCGTACCCGAAGCCTGGGGTGAGTGGCGAGAACGCGCCATCACCTGGGAAACGCTCACTGCCACCATGCTCATCGAATCCGGTGCCGACATCGTCGTCCTCCGCCACCCCGAATCTGTCAAGCGCACCCGCTGGGCAATCACCGATTTGATGAACGGACATAACGCCTAACACGCCACACGTAACACGGAGAACACCAATGGCCCTATCAGGCATTCAAATTTACAAAATGCTCCCGCAGACCAACTGCAAGGACTGCGGTTTTCCCACCTGTTTGGCCTTTGCTATGAAACTCGCGGCCAAACAGGTCGAATTGGCAGCCTGCCCCCATGTGAGCGAAGAGGCCAAAGCGAAACTTTCGGCCGCTTCGCAGCCGCCCGTACGCCCTCTGGCCGTTAAAGCCGACGGGCATCAAGTGGAGGCCGGCAATGAAATCGTCCTCTTCCGGCATGAAAAGAAATTCTTTTCCAAACCGGGGCTTTTTGTCCGCGTCTACGATACCGAAGCAGAGGACGTGATCAAGGCACGCGTCGCCCAGGTCGATGCCTACAGTGTGGAATATGTGGGCATGGAATTAGAGCTGGGAGGTATCGCCGTGCAGGCTCATGGCGGTGATTTTGCTGCCGCCGTACGCGCTGTGCGTGCGGTCAGCCATCTCCCCGTCATCCTTCTCGCCGATGTCGATCAGCTCAAAGCAGGCCTGGCCGAGCTGAATGAGGACGAAATTCCCCTGCTCTACAGTGCCAACGTGAAGAACTGGCGAGAAATGGCAGCTCTGGTCAAAGAGCGTAAAGCTGTCCTTGCCGTCGAGGCCCATAACATCGACACCATGGTTGCTCTGACCACGCGTCTCATGGACGAAGGTGTCAAAGACATGGTTCTGGCCCCCAGCCAACGCAGCCTGCACGAAACCCTCATAGCCAACACCATCAGCCGGCGCATGGCCCTCAAGAAAAACTACCGTGCCTTGGGCTTCCCCATCCTTAGCATCCCCGGCGACCTGCCCGATCCTGCCCAAGAGTCTATTGCCGCCGCACAGGCCATCACCAAGTACAGCAGCTTCATCATCATCGACCACTTCAGCCCCGAAGTTGCCTATGCCCTTCTCGTCCTGCGCGAAAACATCTACACCGACCCGCAAAAACCAATTCAGGTGACACCGGGCCTGTACGAAATCAATAATCCCTCACCCGAAGACCCGGTCCTGGTCACCACCAACTTCAGCATCACCTACTTTGCCGTAGCCAACGAAGTTGAAAGCTCCGGTGAACCGGCCTGGATCCTGGTCACTGATGCCGAAGGTATGAGCGTACTCACAGCCTGGGCCGCGGGCAAATTCGACGCCGAACGGATCGCCAAGGATGTCAAGCGCTTTAACGTGGCCGACAAAGTTAGCCACAAGCGCATCATCGTCCTCCCCGGGCATGTCGCTGTCCTCTCCGGCGAACTGGAAGAGGAACTGCCCGAGTGGGAAATCAAGGTCGGTCC
>JAADFV010000445.1:8909-21232 GCA_013152695.1 Chloroflexota bacterium
TCCTCCTTGTCCCGACCACCTGCATGGTGCAACACCCCATCAAACCCCTCACAGCACGTCCCCATGGCCGAACACACCGTTACATTCGCAAACACCCAACAGACAGTGCAGGTGCCAACGGGCACCCTTCTGACCGAAGCGGCACAGCGAGCAGGCGTCCACATCAACCAACCCTGCGGTGGTCAGGGACGCTGTGGTCGCTGCGCCGTGCAGGTCACCCAGGGCAAAGTACGCAGTCGTAGCACCCTGCGCCTCAGTCCCGAAGACATTGCCCAAGGCTTTGTCCTGGCCTGCCAGGCCGTCGTGGAAAACGATGTGGTGATCGAGGTACCGCCTCAAGAAAAGATTGAACGCCGCCTCACCACCGATCGCACTGTGGGCGCCGTCCACCCCCCGGCCGAATACAATCCCCAAGTCCACCAGATGCTCCAGCGTCTGACCATCCAGCTCAAACCCCCAAGCATGGACGATCAGACAGACGATTGGAGCCGTCTGAAATGGGCTCTCGAGAAAAAACTGAAAAGAGGCGAGATCGAGGCCTCATTGGCTGTACTGCAAAAGATCGGCCCCACCCTGCGCCAGGGTGATTGGACCACCACGGTCGTCGTCGAGGATCCCAGTTGGGACTTCTCCAGTGATTGCCCGGCACGACTGGTCGACATTCGTGCCGGCGCCATGGAGGCAGACACCCCCCTCTGGGGCATTGCCATCGATATTGGCACGACAACGGTATCTTTGTGGTTGGTAGAGCTCCTGAGCGGAGAAGTGCGGGCGCAAGTGGCTGAGTACAACCAGCAAATCAGCCGCGGCGAAGACGTCATCTCTCGCATCATCTACGCCAGTAAGAACAATGGTGCCGCCGAGATGCGCGCCCTGGTCCTCGACACCATCAATGGACTGGTCGAACGCGCCTGCAAGCGAGCCAAAATCCAGCCGGAACACGTTTACAAGGCTACCGTGGCGGGCAATAGCACCATGATGCATCTTTTCCTCGGCCTTCCTGCCAATAGCATCCGCCTCGCCCCCTTCGTCACTACGGTTAACAACATCCCCCTCTTACGCGCCGCTGAAGTCGGTATCAACATCCATCCTGAAGCCACCATCGATTGCCTGCCTGGCGTCGCCAGCTATGTCGGTGCAGATATCACAGCCGGCGTGCTTTCCTCGGGCATGGCCGACACAGAGTTGATTACCCTCTTTATGGATGTCGGCACCAACGGCGAAACAGTGATGGGCACACGTGACTGGCTTGTCACCTGCGCCTGTTCCGCCGGCCCTGCCTTCGAAGGTGGCGGTGTCCTCGACGGAATGCGCGCTACGCGCGGCGCCATCGAAGAAGTCTGGGTACACAGTGAGACCTTCGAGCCCAGTTGGCGCGTAATCGGCAATGTCAAGCCCAAGGGCATTTGCGGAAGTGGCCTTATCTCCTTGCTGGCCGAGCTCTTTATCACCGGCGTGATTGATAAAGGCGGCAATTACAACACCCACGTCGATAGCCCTCGCCTGCGCAAGGGTGAACACGGCTGGGAATATGTTGTTGCCTGGGCGAAAGAGACAGCCCACGGCCGCGATATCGTCCTCACCCGTGTCGACATCGACAATCTAATTCGAGCCAAAGCCGCCATTTATGCCGGTTTTGCCGTCCTCGCCGAAAGTGTCGGCATTCCTCTGGAAACGGTCGAGCAAGTGCTGATTGGCGGATCTTTCGGTAAATACATCAATGTCGAAAAAGCAATCCAACTGGGTCTGCTCCCCGACATGCCTTGGGAGAACTTCCAATTTCTTGGCAATACTTCCGTAAAAGGAGCATACCTGGCGCTCCTCGATCGTACTTCCCGCGCCCGTATCCAAGACATTGCATCCAGCATGACCTACATCGAACTCTCGGCAGATAATCGATTTTACGAAGCTTTCACCTCAGCACTGTTCCTTCCACACACGGACCTGAGCAAGTTCCCCTCGGTTGCGGCGACACTGGCTTGACGTGTAAGATTCAACGTAAAATCGAACCATGCCCATATTCCCTCATACATCGGCAAAACCTGCTGATGTCCCCGCGTAAGCACCTAAGGAGGCTACTATGTACATTATCGGCGAAAACATCCACATTATGTCGCCCAAGGTCAAAGAGGCCCTGAAAAATCGTGACGCAAAATACTTCCAGGAATCTGCCGTCAAACAAGTGGAAGCCGGCGCCAAGGCCCTCGATGTCAACTTGGGACCGCGTAAAAAGGACTGGGAAGAAGTTTTTCCCTGGATGGTCAAAACCATAGAAGCCGTAGTCGACGTCCCCCTAAGCTTCGACAGCACCAACATTTTGGGCATCGAGGCGGGGCTCAAAGCCGTCACCAAAGCACAACCGATCATCAATTCGACTTCGGCCGAGCCAGAACGTCTGGAAAAAGTGCCGCTGCTGGCCAAAAAATACAATACGCGGCTTATTGCCCTCACCATGGCCAAATCCGGCATCCCTGTGAGTGCAGACGAACGGGTCAACCTCGCCATCGAATATCTCATTCCCCGTGCCCTCGAAATCGACTTTCCCATCACCGACCTCATCATCGATCCCCTCGTCCTCACTGTCTCAGGCTGCCAGGAATACTGCCCTGAGTGCATCACCGCTGTGCACATGCTTCAATATGTGTGGGACCCGGCGCCACCGGTCTCGGTAGGCCTGTCCAATGTCTCCAACGCTGTGCCTCGAGAGAATCGACCCCTGATCAACCGTACCTATTGCGCCATGCTCATGGGTGCGGGCCTGAAAATGATGATCGCCGATCCCCTGGACGAGAAGCTCAAGGAAACGATACGCATCATCGAAGAACGAGACGACAGCACACCGGTCGGTCGCCTCTACCTCAAGATTCACGATCGTATCGCCGAGATGGATGAGCCTCACCCCGAAGATGTCGATATGAGTGATCCGGAACAGGTCGCGATTTGGAAGACCGTACAAATTCTCTTGAACAAGGTTATCTACGCGGACGGATATCTGCAGCAAGACGAAATGGCCGCAGCTACCGGCTCCTAACACCAGTTTGCCCCCCGCCCTCAATTCAGGCGCTCATCGCCTTGTCACGATGAGCGCCTTTTTAAGTGTACTAACGTCTCCGGCGTTTCGGCAAACGCATGGGCAACTGATGACGGCGGACGCCATCGAATTGGTAGAGGGCATTGGCCACCGCCGCGGCCGTGGGTACCAGACCGATCTCGCCGACCCCCTTGGCACCGTATGGCCCGTAGGGATCGGGAACTTCGACACCGATCACCTCCACCTCGGGCATCTCCTTCGCCCGCAAAATCCCCGTCGCCCGTAGCTTGGTGCTTTTAAGGCGTCCATTTTCCATGGGCAGATCTTCGCTAATAGCATAGCCCAGGCCCATGTGTAAAGCTCCTTCGATCTGACCGGCAAAGAGGGTGGGGTTGAAGATCTTGCCGGCATCATGCGCGGCCACAATCTTTGCCACCTGGCCATCATCATCCAATAGCACCAATTGCGTCGCGTAGCTGTAGGAATAATGCGTAATCACCTTATCCACCTTGGCGCCGGGTTTCGTCGTCCAGTCTACGATCCAACTGCCGTGATACACCCGGCCAGTCAGCTCAGACAAATCATGCTTCTCTAAATCCAGACGTAACTTCTTGGCAGCATCCATGACGGCATTCCCCACCAGAGAAGTCGCTCTCGAGGCTGTGGTCATACCCCCGACCTGCCCTGTGGCCGTATCCACCCGTACCTCCACGATGTCCGGATCCAGGCCAGTCTCGGTGCATAAAGTTTGTAGAGCCACCGTATGCACACCCTGCCCCATTTCCGTCCAGCCGTGATCGATGATCACATGGTCGGGGCCGACGATGGTGATGCTGGCCCAGGCAGCATCAGGAATTCCATTGCCGATACCCGTATTTTTAAGACCACAGGCCAATCCCGCATACTTGGCAGCATAAAATGCATCCTTCACGGCCAATAAGGTAGCTTTGGCACCGGCACCTCCCTCGATAATCTGCCCGGTGGCAGTCATGCCGCCTACATCCAGGGCATTGTCATAGCGGAACTGCCAGCGATCGAAACCACCCTGCTCGCACAGCTCATCGATGCAACTTTCCAAACCAAAAGCCGCCTGATTCACACCAAAACCACGCATCGCACCACAGGGGATATTGTTGGTGTAAACGGCGACGGCATCGATATCCACAGCGGGGACATGGTAAGCACCGGTCGCATGACCGGCAGAGCGTTCCAGCACCTTCATACCCACCGAAGCATACGCGCCCGTATCTCCCACAAAGCGGGCCTTCACAAAGGTGAGCTTGCCTTCAGCATCACAGCCTACCGTGTAATCCATCCAAATCGGATGTCGTTTGGGATGCATGGTGATAGACTCGGCCCGGGTCAGGCGCACCTTCACCGGCTTTCCTGTGAGATAAGCCAACAGCGCCGCATGACCCTGTACGGTCAAATCCTCTTTGCCGCCGAAACCACCGCCATTGGGCACGAGAACGACACGAACCTTGTCCTCGGGCAGGTTCAAAATACTGGCGATCTGCTTGCGATCATCATACACGCCTTGCCCCTGCGAAAATACCTCCACTCCGTCCTCATGAGGCACAGCAACGGCTGCCTCCGGCTCCATAAAACCATGTTCGATGCGCTGGGTTTGGTAGATGCCATGGGAGACAAAGGCAGTGCGAGCCTCGGCCTCCTCCAGATCACCTCGTTGCACGACTGTGCGCGAAAGAATGTTGCCGCCTTCATGAACGGCCGGCGCTGTGGGTTTCATGGCTTCATGCGGATCGGTGACCGGTTCCAAAACTTCGTACTCAACCCGAATCAAGTCTACTGCTTTCCGGGCGATGTCCTCAGAAATGGCCGCAACCTCGGCCAAAACATCGCCGATGTAGCGGGTCGTCTCCCCTTCCGCAATCATCAAGGGCCAGTCCTGACGGATAAGGCCAACCACACGCTCGCCGGGCACATCCGCCGCCGTGACTACGCGCAAAACCCCCTCAAGTTGCTCAGCCTCGCTAGTATCGATCTTCAAAACACGGGCGCGGGGATGGTCGCTGAACTTGAGCGCCCCGTGCACCATGCCCTCCAAACGCATATCATCGATAAAGGGGCGGTGCCCCAAAACAGCTGCCAGCGAGTCGTATTTGGGTTGCGGTGTGCCCACCCTACCATCTCCCTTCGGCACCGGTAAAGGCTGTTCTTCGCGAATGGCTTCCGCCGCCAATTCGATGGCTTCCACCACTTTTTTATAGCCAGTGCAACGGCAGAGATTGGGTGTCAGGGCTTGTTCGATTTCCTGACGGCTGGGGGCGGGGTTTTTGTTGATGAGGGCATCTGCCCGCATGACGATGCCGGGAGTACAGAAACCACACTGCACCGCACCTTTGGCGACAAAGGCATTGGCATACACCTCCTGCCGGAACTCATTGAGGCCTTCGGGGGTGACGACAGCACCGCCGGCCACCTTTTTCATGGGCGTCACGCAGGAAAGTACGGCCTTGCCATTGAGATGCACCGTGCAGGCACCACATGCGGCCTGCGGCGCACAGCCGTTTTTCGGAGAGGTGATACCTTCGTGCTCGCGCAGATAGGTCAGAAGCGAAAGCTCGAGATCACCGTGATATTCGCGTTGGCGACCATTCAACGTAAATTGCATAATAATAGAAACTCCAAATGTGTGTTATAACCTAATTTGTGGTACCGGATACGTGAACATGCCCCCGGGGCCAGGGGGCTCGATGCTTTGCTCACGTCTTAATGGACAAACATGCGCTTCACCGTGCCATTATGCCACGGGCATCCGGCGCTCGCCTGCCATCATCAACCCCAGCTCCTGTACTGTCACATCATCATTGTTGACAATACCCATGATCTCCCCTTTGAACAAAACAATGATGCGGTCCGACAAGGCTTTGATTTCATCCAGGTCTTCCGAAATCAGGAGCGTGGCCAGGCCCTGGCCGCGCTGCTCAAGTAACTGGGCATGGATGTACTCGGTAGCGCCGATATCTACCCCGCGGGTAGGCTGGGCGGCGATGAGAACTCGGGGATGTCGCGCTAACTCGCGCGCCAAAATCAATTTTTGAATATTACCACCAGAAAGACTCTTGACAGGCGTATCTTGACTAGGCGTCTTTACATTGAAATCCTTGATAAGCTTTTCGGCATGCTCGGAGATGTAGTGAAAATCAAGGAAGATGCCCCGGCTAAATGGGGGACGGATGTAGTCCTGAAGAATGAGATTCTCCGCTACAGAAAAGTCTTTGATTACGCCATCATGCATACGCTCTTCGGGGATATAGGAGAAACCGGCCTTGAACATGGCGGCCGGAGGCAGATTCGTTACCTCCTGTCCTTCCATGTACACATGGCCGCTTTTCACCCGCTGGAGACCGGCAATACATTCGGCCAGAGGCTTTTGGCCATTGCCCGAAACACCGGCCACACCCACAATTTCACCACTACGCACCTCGAATGTGACATCTCTGAGAATTGGATAATTATCTTCATTGACGGCAGTGACATGATCCAGGCGCAAACGTGCTTCGCCTACCTCCACCGGGGGCCGGTATCGCTCGAGTGACACTTCCCGCCCCACCATCATATTGGCCAATTCATGCTTCGTCACTTCTGAGGTGAGACGCGTGCCAACGACGCGGCCATCGCGCAATACGGTTACGCGATCAGTGAGGGCAAAGATCTCATCCAGTTTATGCGAAATGAAGATAAGAGCATGTCCCTCCGCCGCCATCTGCCGAAAAATGACAAACACATCCTCCACTTCCTGAGGCGTCAGTACCGCCGTAGGCTCGTCGAGGATGAGCAGCGCCGCCCCACGATACAGGGCTTTGATGATCTCCACGCGCTGACGCTCACCCACAGCCAGCTTGCTGATCACAGCCTGCGGATCGACCTCGAGACCATACTTGGAGGAAAGCTCGCGAATTCGTGCCGACACCACATCCAAATCTAGGCGTGGTTCGCGGGTCGACTTGAGCCCCAGTGCCACATTTTCCGCTACGGTGATATTCTCGACCAGCATGAAATGCTGATGAATCATACCGATGCCGTAATTGATGGAATCGGTGGGAGAGTTGATCTTAATTGCTTTGCCATCCAGCAGGATTTCCCCCTCGTCAGGCTGGTACAGACCGTAGAGGACCTTCATCAGGGTGCTCTTGCCGGCACCATTTTCACCCAATAGGGCATGGATTTCGCCTGCACCGACATCAAAATCGATATGATCATTGGCGAGCACGCCGGGAAAGCGCTTGACGATCCCTCGCATCTGCAAACGCTCGATACGGGGCAGGCCAGAGGGAAGCAGGTGTTGTTCAGTCATCATAATCGCGGGAGGAGTGTGGTGCGCGGGCACCCGCGCACCACACCATGAGCTTGAGTATTAACGGGGTTCGACAACGATTTCGATGCTGCCATCGATGATGCCTTGCTCGGCAGCTTTGGCCGCGGCCACGACATCATCCGGCAAGTTGTCATTGTAAATCATGACCTGACCGCCGTTTGCCAGCGTCAATTGCAGCACCTTGCCGCCATATTCACCTGCCTGTTGCGAGGTGATCATGTGCAAAATGGTAGGACGCCAGTCATAAAGGTCGGTCGCCACGACGATGTCGGGAGCGAGGGGGCTCTGATCAGCCTGGATACCCAGCCAGGGAATGCCCTTTTCTTTGGCTACGCCAATGGCGCCCACCACCTGCTGCGCAGAACCGGTGAGTACGTCAGCGCCAGCATTGATGTGGGTAGTCGCCGCTTCAGCAGCAAGAGCAGTATCGCCGAAGGAACCGGTGAAGGAAATGTTCACTTTGATGTTCGGGTCCACGGAATGCACACCGGCAACAAAGCCATCGACATGGAGCTTGGCATCACCGGCATCGACAGGACCAACGACGCCAATCACACCAGACTTGGTAAGATGAGCAGCCAACACACCCGAGACAAAGCCACCTTGATCGGCACGAGGTTCGTAGGCAAAGACATTCGTCACACCCTCGGCCTCACCCGTATTGGTGCTTGTGCCCCAGGCGAAGCTGGTGTCAGGGAAGTCTGGTGCAAGTTCGAACAGGGAAGTGCCGTACTGGGCACCATGGGCAATCACCAGATTGTAACCATCGGCGGCATAGTCACGGATGGCCGAAGCGGCATCGGTAACATTCCACATGTTCTCGGTGTAGGCCACTTCGATCACGTCCTCACCGTAATGCTGTTGCAGCTGGACGATGGAATCGTAGAGTGATTGGCTCCAGGCGAGGTCGGTGATGGTGCTGGGCAACACCAAGGCGATGCGCACGGGCTGAATCTCGGGATACTCGAAGGCACCCGTCTCGGCAGGAGTGGCCGGAGCAGGAGGAGCGGCCTCACCGGAAATGATGGCCATAACATCGATGGTCCCATTGATGATCTGTTCCTCGGCAGCGCGGGCGGCAGCCACGGCATCGGGATCAAGACCATCGGCGAACACCATTTTCAGGCCGCCGTTGGCCAGGGTGAGCGAGTAGACAGTGCCGCCATATTCGCCGGCAGCGTGCTTGGCCAGCATATCCTTGATTGTGGGAACCCAGTCGTAGATTTGTGAGGCCACGACGATGTCTGGAGCGAGGGGGCTCTGGTCGGACTGTGTGCCCATCCAAAGGACGCCCTTTTCTTTGGCTACACCGATGGCGCCCACGACCTGCTGGGCGGAGCCGGTCAGCACATCGGCGCCGGCCTGGATGTGTGTGTTGGCGGCCTCTGCAGCGAGAGCGGTGTCACCAAAGGAACCGGTGTAAGATACGTTGACTTTGATGTCAGGATTAGCGTATTCGGCACCGGCGACAAAACCATCGATGTAGAGCTTGGCATCTCCGGCCTCGACCGGACCGACCACGCCCAACACGCCCGATTTACTGAGCTTGGCAGCCAACACACCGTTGACAAAACCGCCCTGTTCGGCGCGGGCTTCGTAAGCAAAGACATTGTTGATACCTTGATCTTTCCCTGTCTCGACGGCCGTACCCCAGGCAAAGCTGGTCTCAGGGAAGTCAGGAGCAATCTCGAAGAGGGAAGTGCCGTACTGCGTGCCGTGGGCGATAACGAGATCGTAACCATTCGCAGCGTAATCACGAATGGCTGAAGCGGCATCAGTGACGTTCCACATATTCTCGGTGTAAGCGATCTCCATGGCATCCTCGCCACCCATGTCTTGCTGCACCTTGACCAGGGCATCATAGATAGCCTGACTCCAGGCCATATCGGTAATGGTGCTGGGCATGACAATGGCGACACGTACCTTTTCCGCTGGTGCGGGTGCGCTGGGGGCTTCGGTGGCAGCCGGAACGGCAGTTGGCTGTTCGGGGGCAGGTGCAGGCTCTGTTGTCGCTGTCTCCTTGCCTCCACACGCAGCCAACAACAGCGTGAGAATCAGGATGACTACCAATAGCCAGGATTTTTTCTGCATAAGACTTCTCCTCGAAAACTGATGAGTGTAAATGGATTGAGTAACAAGTGTTATCAAAACGCTCCCGCCGGACACACCGCCGGAAGTGATTTGCGTTTAACCTTCACCACGTGAAAAAGGTCTGGTCAAAGCAGCTGGTTGCAACTGCCGCCGGAAAGGCAAGGCCAAAGCCAAAATTGTGAGAATGTAGGGCATCATCACTGCCACATCGGAAGGAATGTTCAAATTCAGTACCTGCACCCACAACTGCAGGGCGTTTACCGTACTGAATAATAGAGCACCAACCAGTACCCCGTAAGGACGCCAACTGCCAAAATAGACCAGGGCCACGGCAATAAAGCCCATGCCGTTGGTCATATTTTCCTGGTAGATGTTCAGAAGCGAAATCGAGAGCGAGGCGCCGGCAATACCGGCCAGGGCTGCTCCCAAGGTGACGGCCGCGTAGCGCACCCCGGCCACACTTACGCCCAATGAGTCGGCAGCCTCAGGATTTTGACCGACAGAACGAATCTTCAGCCCCCAGGTGGTTTTGTTGAGCACCCAGGCTGCTACGGGCACCAGGAGGAAGGCACCGTAGGTTAGCAGGCTATGACTGAAGAAAATATCACCCAATACGGGAATATCAGCCAGACAGAAACTGTCGGTGACGCACATTCGTAATTCCGAAAAACCCTGAACCCCTTCCACTGTTCCTAACATCGACTTAAACAATAGATTTGACATACCTAACCCGAACATATAAAGACCAATACCACTGATCCCCTGCTCCGCTTGAAAAGTGATGCTTACCACCGACATGATCAACCCCATCAAGACCCCCACCCCAGCCGCTGCTGCTAATCCCAACCAAAGATTACCGGTGCGGAATACGGTAAGAAAGCCAAAAAATGCCCCCAACAACATGATGCCTTCGACGCCAAGATTGAGGACGCCGGAGCGCTGAGCAAAGGTTTCGCCGACCGCCGCGTAAAGATAGGGCGTTGCCAGACGAATACCGGAATGGATGATGCCGAGGAGAATCGCCGTTAAAGTTAATTCATGGGTCATACATTCGCCTCCGGAGAAGGTTGGGGAGGAGAGGGTTCTGGTTTAGTGCCTTCGCCGGAGCTGTCATCAACAGAAACGCGGCGATTCTGGCGCTTGCGCACGAAATAATCAGTACTGACAACAAACAGCACCACTAAACCCAAAATAGCTACAGTCAACACTTGCGGAATCTGCATGGCTCGCTGCATTTTATCGCCACCGACGAGCAGGCCTCCGAACAAAATTGAGGATGGGATGATGCCCAGAGGGTGGAGCTTGCCGAACAGGGCGGCAACAATGCCGGAAAAACCAAATCCTGCAGATACAGAGGTGGGCTCGAACATGCGGTGATGAAGCCCCAGAATCTCAACCGCGCCGGCCAGCCCTGCAAAAGCCCCACTCAGGGTCATCGATAATACCATCGTGCTTTTGACGTTCATGCCCGCGTAGCGCGAAGCGTGCGGGTTGAGGCCGACGGCGCGAATACGGTAGCCGATCGTTGTCCGCCACAAAAGAATGTAAACGAGTATTGCCACGACAATGGCGAGGATAAAGCCGCTATGGAGACGCGTAGGCTCTACGAATACACCATAAACATCGGCAGCATAACCTTGCAGGCCGATATCCTTGGCTCGCTCCGGAAGCCCCAGCATCTTTGCCAGATCGGTAAATCGGGGCATATCCATTGATTTGGGTAAGCGTGCCGAATGGGGAATATTGGTACCGGCCTTCACTTCGGCGGGATCGATCATGGGGCCGCGCAGCAAATAAAAGCCTATTTGAATCGCGATTTGATTCATCATGATCGTGCTTAGAATCTCATTCACCCCCAACTGCGCTTTCAAGAATCCGGGAATCGCGCCCCAAATCGCGCCCATCAACATCCCTGCCGCCAGACCTATCACAATGGCAACTACACCGGGAAAATGAGCGCCAAACTGAACCCCGAAATAGGTCGTCAGCAGAGCTCCAACAATCAATTGTCCTTCTGCCCCGATATTGATCACCCCACCCCGAAATGCAACGGCAATACCCAACCCCACCAACATCAAAGGAACCGACTTAACAAGCGTATCGGCCAGGCCGTTCTTATTGCCGAAAGCACCACCAAACATTGCTCGATACGCTTCCAATGGATTTGCCCCTTGTAACAACAATATCACTGCCCCCACGAGTAAGGCCGCGATTACAGCTATCACCGGTAGCAAAGCATCCCATAATTGTTCGGATATAAAACTGTTACGACGAAATCGTGACACAATCCTCCTCGCACTGGGAAAAAGAGAGGCATACAATATATAAAAAAAAGTACCCTGGAGAGGATT
This sequence comes from Chloroflexota bacterium, assembly GCA_013152695.1. The sequence goes on from JAADFV010000445.1 coordinate 20,725, forward strand.
TGAACCTCTGACCTCTTCCTCCGCAGGGAAGCGTTCTATCCGCTGAACTACCAGGGCACGACTAAGCCGTATTCTATCAGGTAGCAATTTATTTTGCAAATCTGATACGCGTTTTTTTCACAACTGCGACTCTAGCCCTCCAAATGTAGGTGAGGTTCTCTCATCCCTGAGGAAAGCTCACGCAGCATGCTCGTGACCAGGAAACACTGATGAAGGGTCTCGCTCATCATCGCCGCTAGATTCTTCTACCAATGAAAACAGGACGCAGATAATGCTGATACACGCAAATTTACGCAGATTTATATCTTTCTGATCTGCGTCATCAGCGTTCCATTATCGAAACAGCCACCATGAGCGGCTACACGCCGATAATGATGAAAATCGGCAACAACGACGCTGCGGGTTATCAGGCCCGCGAAACATGACAAGTTGTCTGATGAAACAGTAGACCAGGAAACCGGTAAACCCGTAAACCAGGGCGTCAAGTCCCGGTTTTCTGGTTTCCCGG
>JAADFV010000446.1 GCA_013152695.1 Chloroflexota bacterium
TGGATAAGATAAATGGTTGTGTTTATTGCTGTGCAGGGAGCAGGAGGAGGGTGCAAGAAGCAAGGAGTAAGGAGCAAGGAGTAAGGGGGGCAAGCGTTACGAAGTAGGCGTGGAATGGAAGATGGGAGACGGGAGACGGAAGGGTGCGACGAGGGGGCGTTTTCGGGCCCGGTTTACAGGTTTACCGGTCTACCCATCTCCTGGTCTTGTCTTCCTATTTCTGGCTTTTGTGGGTCAGATCATCAAGATATAAATTATAAAGGTAGTGCGGGGATAATTCTGTTTTCACGCTTGCAAATGTGGCGTAAGCGCGGGCCGGGTCTAGAAAGAAATCGCCGCGGTGCAAGACCTCGCCGATCTCCTGGTTGTAGCCCCAGGGCGCGTTGGCTTTGTCCACACCGAAGTTGTTACCGTCGAAACTGGCCGGTAACATGTTTTTGCGGTAGATAAAGGGCTGATCGAAAAGTTTGCCTTTACCTATTTCCTGCCGGTGCTGCCAGAGTGTGTCGTAAATGGAGATGAGGCGATAGCTTACATTGGATTCATTGAGTGATGCCGGTCGTTCCCCCTGGGCTCCGAGCCGGTATTTGATTAGACCCCCTTGCAATCTTCGTGAACGGCCATAGATGCCGTGGCCGTAGCTTTCCACCCAAACTACGGGATGGCTCCCTTCCAGTGTCGCTTTTCCCGCCACTTTGAGCGTCCCCTTCTTGACTTGCCGGTCGAATCGGTACAGGTAGATGTGGCTGTGCGCGAGGGTGAACAGTGCTTGTGGTTGGCCGTAGGCGCTGCCATCTTTGTAAACTGCCAGTTGCAACGACTCCATGTCATTTTCGTGGCAGCCATCGCTTTCTTCACAGGGTTCGGCCGTATAATCTCGGGGATGAAAGAGGGAGTAAAAGAGATACCAGTGGCTCTCAGTCTCGATAAGCGAGGCATACACCGCTGCCGACAAATCGCCTGTGGGTTGATTTTCCCAGTTGTTGTTACCCACCCAATCGCCGTCGAAATCGACCGCGGTAATAAAATCCTGATCGCTGGCCGCACCTTGATAGATCACGGGCGCGTAGTGCCGCAGGATATCATCATAAGACGAGGGCGGAGCATCAGGCAGAACTGTCGGGGACGGCGCGGATGCACATCCCCCTAAAACTATAGCCCAGATTACAAGGACGAGCTGTCGCCAATACTGGCAGTTGTCACCCATGTCTCACTCCTTCGCAAGCGAACGATGAGCCATAATCCCAGCAGGAACAAGGCAGCGCAGAAAAAGTACACCCAACGCAGGTCGATGATGGTGACCAGGGCAAATACCAAGAAGGGGCCGCTGGCGCTGCCAATGTCGCCCATGCTGGCATAGGCGCCCATAATAGAGCCCTGTTTATGGGCAGGACTGAGATCACCGACGAGGGCACCTAATGTTGCCAGGCCCACGCCGGAACTAATCGCTCCCAGAGCGACGCCAAGGAGAATCCAAAGAGGCGAGAAAGCAAAACCAAGGACGATAAAGCCAATGATGCCGAGGACGAAGCTGGCGATCACGACTGGCCAGCGGCCAAAACGGGTATCCGACCAGTGTCCGGCCACCGGTCCTGCTGCTCCTGCCAGAAATGAACGTAGGCCCAGCAAGACACCGGCCATCGAGGCCACAGCTACACTCATACCTACCAGTTGCATCGTTTCACCAAAGCGTTGCTGCAAGAGTAAGCTGATGGTCGAAAATACGATGCCTTCACCGGCGAACATGGTCAGCATGAAGAGGAGAGCGACGGTGACCAGGGCTCTTTGACTATGCCAAAGGGTTTGCAGGCGGGTGATCCATTGTTTCGGTGAGATGTGCCAGCGATGCTCCTGGGGCTGATGGCGGTGTTGGCGGGGTAAGGTTTCGGGCAACACGAGCAGTGCTACCAACCATCCCACTGCCGTGAGCGAAGCGCACATGATCATTGCCGTGCGAAAGCCAAACAAACCCACCAAAAAACCACCGACCAGGGGCCCCAAAGCAAGCCCGGTCAATACCCAGGTGTTGTAAGTGCCCAGCAAACGTCCCCGGTTGGCGGCGGTACTGATATCGAGTATCATCGTCATCCCCCCCACGTTGATCAAAGTCCAGGCCACACCCCACAATAGCCGTACGGCCAGAAAAGGCCAAAAACCTCGCACCACAGAGTAGCCAAGCGTAGAAATCACGCCCAGCGTCATACCCAGAACGAAGAGCCAGCGCCGGCCAAAGCGATCGAGAAGGATGCCGGTTATGGGATTGCCGGGAATGCGGATGAGGCGGTTGATGCCGAGCATCACCCCGACTGCCGCCAGACTCAGGCCCACAACGTCGAGCTGGGTCACCAGAACTGCGTAAAGTGTAAGGTCGCCAAATAAGGACATGGCGACAGCAAATCCGAGGGGGAACAGAAGCCGGGAAGGGTTCATGTGTCAGGTGGGAGAGGTGCTGGGATATGGCTGGGCTCTGTAAACTCTTTGGTTGTGATCACCGCTGTGCCAGCAAATGTTCGACCGCGCTCATATCACCGTCCCAGGGACCGGGTTTTTCCTGCTTGAGCGTAGTCACAGCCCCGGCCCACCGCGTTGCTTCAGCTGGCGTGGTCTGCAAGCGCTTGCCGAGGTAAGTCATAAAACAGGTGTCGCCTCGTCCTGTGCGACCGGCCAGAGAGCGTGGTGTAAAGGGGGCTTCGTAAAATTGACCTTCGGCGTACACGGTTACCCCTGTCGACTGCGTGAGGACGATCTCGCGAGGACCGAGGCTTGCCAACCGTATTGCCGCTTCCCTTAAATCTGTCATTCCCGTCAGTAATTCTGCTTCGGCTCGATCCACCTTAAGATAAGTGACGTGGGCCAGCCCTTCCTCCATCTCTTTCCACGGCCGGAATACCAGGTCCCGACCTTCAGGCACACGCACAAAGCCTTGCACATCCAGCGACACGGGGCCGCGGCGGGCAAGGCTTTTGAGCAGGGACAAATCGACTTCACCGGCCATGATGGGAGCAATGGCGTAAATGGCGGCGTCGATGTCAGGAATATCGGCTGCGCGAATGGGACCGGCAAATCCCAGCAACTGGGTCACACGGCGTTCCATATCGGATGATTTGTAGAAGTTGGCGATGCCCGATGTGGCAGGAGCCGGGTTAGCGTAGACTTCGACGCCGGCCTGTCGCAATTCGTCGAGCAAGTAAAAATCGTCGGGATGGAGGCGGGTAACAACGGCCACTCGCAGTCCTAAGCGCCGCAGGGCAATGCTGCCATAGTAAACAGCACCACCGGCGGCCGTTGTAGAGGTTCCGTCGACAATGATCTGGTCTTTAGCCAGATGCCCGATCATGAGAATATCAGTATCGGTCATGAGTCTGCAGGGAGGTGGGGTTGAGCAGATGGGGTCGAGTGATTATCGCAGAAGTTGGCAGAAAAGTGAAGTTGAGCTCAACCGTGTTGGGCCACTGTTTCGACAATGGTCTGCACAAGATTGAAGTTGGTTTCTGCGTTGATGTCTTCGATGTAAACATCGCCCGGCCAGGCCAAAGTAGCCCTCGGTTTACCGCGTTCGGCAAGGGCAGAGGAAACGGTTTTGATGGCAATGGCGTAGTCTTTCGCCAGATCACGGATTTCTCTAATCGCACTTGCCGAGTCACCGGTGCTACTGCGGTCGATGCGAGTGGCACCAATGCCGAGATACAGCGGTTTTTCCCACTGTACTGCCTGCTCTACGTAAGCTGCCAGGGGCACTCGATCGGCCTCGAGTTTGATGATGAAATCAGGGCAAATGCTGAGTTTGAAATCGATCAAGTCGGTGATTGCTTCTGCTGTGGCGCCATTGCCCGCGCGAGTCTCGGCCCGGGGTTTCGGGCGATCTTTGCTTTGATGGTTTCTTGGCTGACGCTTGCTCTTTGCGGTGGGCAGAGCGTGGTGGTCACCACGATAGTTGGCGACAAAGACGCGATTTCCCCAGGTATTATTGGTGATAAGCTGTTTCACTGCAGGTGCCGCTACGGTTTTGCAGCGTTGTGGCCCGATGAATAGAGGCGAGCCGGAGGCATCGGACAGTTCAATCCATAGATGCGGTACTCGCTGCACCAGGTGCTCGATCCAGGGCGTGAGGACGTGCTCTGAGAGGTGTTTGAGAAATGTATTGACGAAATCCGGTGCTTCCATGAGCGCTGTGATCAACGTTTCCTGGCCCAAAATATCGGCAGCGAGGCTGTAAGGGGCAGGGAAATGAGCGACAGGCTCGAGGCCGGTAAGCTCGGCAAAACACAATAACATTTCCTCGATGATGCGAGGAATATCAGAACCGAACTCCGGTATCTGCAATTGTCCTCCCTTGTTCATGGTGGCCAAGGGTTCACCAGGATCCACGCCCGGTGCATGTCCTTCGGGGTACAACATGGCCTGCCCCATGGCTTCGGCGGCAAAGGCATAGGCAGGCCAGCCGAGGGTAAGCTTACATATCCCCAGGAGTCGCTGTGTAAGCAGAGTCGTCCGCACATAACGGAGGGGATCACCTTTGTAGAATTCGGCTGAGCTCATGCCATAGAGCTCGTATAAAATGCTCAGAGTGAGTAGATGCAAGGAAGCGGTAACGGTCACGACATCAACCGGCCCTCTTTCGGCAAATCGAGCATCGAAGTGTCCATCCATGGCTGCTTCGAAAAGGGTACGCAATTGCTCACATGCGTCATCACTGCCACTTTGCCATTCGTTGAACAAAGAATAGCTAGGGCTAAGGGGGTCGGTCTTTTTTGTCATTATCTTTACATCCTTCAGTCTTTGGGTTCTGTCATTTTACCTGTCAACCATTCTTCTACAGATGCCACATTACCTTTCCAAGGACCGGGTTTTTCCAGTTTGAGGCTCGTGAGGGCGGCAGCGAAACGAACCGCTTCGGGAGGTTCCATGCGCAGGCGACAGCCGATATAGGTGGCGAAACAGGTATCACCACGGCCCGTACGGCCGTTTTTACGTCTCGGCGCAATGGGTGCCTGGTAGATGTGCCCTTCGGCATAGACCATGACGGCTCCTGGGTAGGTGAGCATGACCTCTCGCGGGCCCCAATTAGCCACAGTTTCGACAATGCACTGTGGGTCTTGGAATCCTGTGAGGACCTCGCCTTCTGCCAGGTCGAGCTTAAGAAAGCGCACGTGCGCCAAGCCGATCCTTTTTTGCGACCAGTCACGGAACACAAGTTGCTCGCCTTCACGAACACGCACAAAGCCTTGCACATCCAAGGCAATGATACCACGTTTCGCCAGTGCTCGCAATAAGTCAAGATCGACTTCGCCCGCGGCAAGGGGCGTGATCAGTATGACGCGGGGGTGAACGTCGGGGATATCACGCAAGTTATACGAGCCAGCAAAGTTGAGAGCGCGTGCCTGCCGTCTTTCTTGATCGGCACTTTGATACACATTCTCCATTTCGCTGGTGTGGTCACTGGCAATAGCATGGACCTGAACCCCCGCTGCCCGCATATCGGCAAGGAGAGCTTTATCGCCCGGATGCAAACGCGTGACAACGAGTGTAGACACGCCCAAGCGGCTGAGGGGGATACTACCATAATAGACGGCGCCACCGGCGCCGGTCTCGGTACGGCCATTGATGACGAGACGGTCGCGCGTCACATGGCCGATCATCATAATATCAATATTTTTCGAATTCATGACGAAGAGCTTTTTCTGCTCCTACCACAGCAGGGATTGCTCGGTAACAGGATCGAAGAACTGGGAAGCAGCAGTGTTGAATTGCAGGGAGACCTTGTCACCCATGCGCAGGCCCAAAGAGGGATCTACCAGCATGCGTATTTCGGTTTTACCGATACGAATATCCAGTAAATCGTCGCGTCCCAAGGGTTCGACAATGTAAATTTCACCCTGGATACCTTTGTCGGCCAGCTTGACATCTTCGGGACGGATACCCATGATCACTTTACCTCGACCCGCTACCTTTTCACCACGCTCGGGAGGCAACTCGAGCTCGATATTCGGTCCGAGTGCCCGGTAAGTTCCATTTTCGAATTTGACCTCGACTTCGATGAAGTTCATGGGGGGATTGCCGACGAACCCGGCAACAAACAGGGTCTTGGGCCGGTCATAGAGTTCGTCTGGGGGGGCGAAGGCCTGGAGTTTGCCTGCTTTCATCACTGCCACCCGATCGGCCATGGTCATAGCTTCGACTTGATCGTGCGTGACATAAATCGAAGTGATCCCCAAATCCATTTGCAGGCGCTTGATTTCACTACGCATGGAGAGACGCAGGCGCGCATCGAGGTTGGATAGGGGCTCATCGAACAGCAGCAACTTGGGTTCTTTGACCAGGGCTCGTCCTAAGGCCACGCGTTGTTGCTGACCACCGGAGAGCTGGGCTGGTTTACGGTCCATCAAGTGGCCAATGCCCATCATGTCAGCTACATGCTGTACGCGTTTTTGCATCTCTTCTTTGGGTACTTTCTGTAATTTAAGGGGGTAGCCGATGTTTTGAAACACGGTCATGTGGGGATAGAGCGCGTAGCTCTGAAATACCATGCCGATATTGCGGTCTTTCGGCGCTACGGTATTGACAACTTTATCGTCAAATAGGATCTCGCCGGCTGTGGGTTTGTAGATACCGGCTACCATGAGCAAGGTTGTAGTTTTGCCGCAGCCGGAAGGGCCTAAAAATGCTACAAATTCGCCGTCGCGCGTCGCCAGGTTGATACCTTCGGCGCCGACGACATCACCCCAGCGCTTGGTCAGGTTCACTAATTCGACTTTCATGGAATAACTCCTTTAGGCGCCACCCTTGGTGCCGCCACCGTAGATATTAAGCAGGGCTTCTTGGGTAAAGAGGAAGAAGATAAGAATGGGAATGAGCTGGAACAAACCAACCGCGGCCACCTGATTCCAGCCGGTGGGAGATGTGTCTCCAGAGAATTGATTGAGATAAACAGACAGGTTCGAGACTTTGCTGCCAATCGTGAAGGTGTAAGGGATCAGGTAGGCATTCCAGCCCGAGATGAAGTTGAAAATGGCGAGGGCGGCAATGCCGGGTTTAATCTGAGGAAGGATGATTTCCCACCAGACGCGGAAACGGGAAGCGCCATCGATCAGGGCGGCTCGCTCCATATCCCAGGAGATGTTGTCGAAAAAGCCCTTCATGAGCCAGATGCCCAAGGGCAACTCCAGTGACACCATGACGATGTCTACCCCGCCCACTGTGTTGAACCCGAACGCCTTACCGGCAATGGGAATGCCAGCGATGAAGAGCAGCACCTGAAAAATCGCAATCAAGAGGAGCTCCGGGCGGAAGGCATGCAAGACGAGGGTCATACCCAGGAAAGCTTTGCGTCCCCGAAAGTTCATGCGTGCGAGAGCGTAACCTGTCAGAGTCGAGAGAAAACCGACGCCGATGACCATGCCCATGGCGATGAGAAAGGAGTTGAGGGTGACGCGCCAAATCTGGGGGTCTTTGAGGATGGCCCAGTTTTGCAACGTGAAGCCGCCGATATTGCCTTTGGCATCGATAGGGAAAATACCCTGGGTGCGGTAGGAAAAGGTGGCAATGATAACCCAAACGTATCCGATGATGATGGGCACAATGCTGATCAGGAGCACCAAATAAGGCAGGATGGCAATGATCCGGCGTTTGAGTCCCGATTTATGCTCGGTTTCAAAGGTTGTTGTCATGATACGCTCCTAAAGCACGTCAATCTTGGGCTCTTGCACGAGGTCATTGAAGCGGAACACCCGGAGATAGATGATGGAGGCGGCAATGGCAATCACCACCAGTACCAGTCCCCAGGCGGCTCCATAGCCCCACTGATTGGTGCCAAAGTAGGTGGAAAGAGCTCGTTTGTACGATGTCAGGGCCCAAACTTCGGTGGTAAAGAGGCCCGGGCCGCCGTTGGTGAGCAGCAAGATATACTCGAATGAGACCAGCAGCGACAAAGTCTGGTAGCTGGTGACGAAGAGTAGCGGCCATTTGAGCAAAGGCAAGGTGATGTCCCGAATGATCTGCAAAGTAGAGGCGCCATCGACCTTGGCGGCGGTAAAGAGGTCTTTAGGGATGGATTCAATGGCCGAGGAGAAGATAAGCATGCCGAATGAGGCGCCGACAAGGCCATTGATGAGAATGACGAAAAACCAGGGCTGTTCGTTCAACCAGTAGGGTTGGTGTGTCATGCCTAGCCAGCCCAAGAATTGGTTGATGATACCGAAGGGGGGTGGTTGCACCATACGTCGCCACATGACGATGTAGACCACCGAGGGCGTGATGCGCGGCAATAGCCAGATCATGCGGAAGAAGAACCCGGCCCGCCGGTTGATGTAGGAAGTGAGCAGCGCCAGAATCAGGGCCAGTCCCACATTGAAGAAGACGAGCGTGAGAACCACGTAATGGATGGTATTTCCCAGGATTTTGGGGAAGAACCGATCCGAGAACATGCGCTGGTAGTTCAGCAGTCCGATGAAATGCCAGGGTTCGCTAAAGTTCGAGCTGGCCAGGTCGGTCATGCTGAGGATGAGAAGAATAAATGCAGGAATAAAGAAAAAGATGGTAACGAGGAGGAAGGCGGGAGTCATGAAGGCCCAGGCTCCCAAGGTGCCTTTCACCTCAGGCCGCCGTATCAATACAATTTTCAGGTTCCATATCCCCGCGAGAACCATGATCAGTAAAGCTGCTATGGTGAGAAACATGCCATAAGTCATTTGCATGTCGACACCGGCCATATCGGCATCTCGCTTGGCAGCACCAAAGCCTCCCAAGATGACGAATAAGCCGATCAGGGCTACGCTCGCCACACCCAGGCCATCCCACAGAGCCAGTTGCCGCCGGCGCCAGGCCAAAACCGCTGATATGAGAATGATCACTGCCACGAGGAGCAGGATGTTGTTGAGAGAAGAGCCCCGGAACACTTCACTGCCATCACCTTTTTGAATCAATACCCTGGCGGCAATATTCTGTCCCGTCAAGGCGGAAAAGAATTTACCATTGACGATGAATTTTACCCAGGGAAGATAAAAGGCGAATAGGGCGATAAGTGCTGCCGGTACCCCAATAACATAGCCCATCAAGTCCTGCAGACGGCCGGAGGGTGAATCTTGAGGGGCTGAAGGTGGGGTCGAGGTCATGATTACCTCCTGACAGAGAGAGGAGAGGGGGCGCAGCCCCCTCTCCAGGCACAACAGATTCGGCTATTTGATGATCACATTGTCACCAAGGTTGTTCTGCAGTTGCTCGACCACGAGGTCAACAGCTTCGTCCGGAGTGAGATCACCGGATTCGGTAGCCTGCAGGCCCAGGTAATAAGCCTCGGACCATTGGCTCCAGTAGGGGCTGTTGGGCAAGAATGTGGTGAATTGCAGCAAGGGAAGGGTTGCGCTGAGGAATTTCGATGAAGTGTAAGGGGGATAGTCGGATTGCGACTTGAGGATGCCCAGGTGACCGCTGGCAACCGCGTATGATGTGTTGAGCTCTTTGACCGTGGCCTTGGAGATCAGGAGCAGAGCCAGATCGGGGGCCTTGGATTGGGAGCTGACCATGTAGAGTAAGGGGTGGGTGAGAGTGATGGGTTTACCCGTGCCATCAGGCTGGGCAGGAATGGCGGAGAAGCCGACATTCTTCCACAGATAATCTTCGCCACCGAGGTCTTGCAGGTAGTTGGTCGCCCAGCTTGCCCAGCGCCAGGTGCCTTCATAGACGAACATGACTTTGTCGAAGGTGCTGGTGTATTGTTTGTGGAAGTCCCAGTCGCCGTCGAGCTTGTTCGGGCGGATGATCTTGCGGACTTGCGAAGCATCGTAAATGCGGTTGTAGACTTTGCGCGCCGCCTCTGTATCGAAGACGAGGGCGTCAGTGCCTTCCTGGGTGATCGCGCCACCGGCACCGTAGTAGTAATAGAGGAAGTCAGGGCCGTTGGAGGGGCGATGCCACCAGCCGTCGCCTTCACCGACAATGCCTTTCTCCACTGCCTCTTGGGCGGTGTCGAACATATCATCCCAGGTCCATTCGCCGCTGGCTACCCGGTCAGGTAGACTGGCGATTTCGTCATCAGTCCATCCAAGTTGCTTCAGCAGAATCTTACTGAAGTACATGGGTCGGGCTTCTGCATCCTGGGGAATACCCCAAATACGACCGTCAAGCTTGGTCGATTCCCACAGACTATCGATGACATCGCTGAATTCGGGGTAATCGCCGATCATGTCGGTGAGATCGGTGAGATAACCGGCTGTCGCCCAGTCGCCAATGTGCTCATGACCGGAGCAGATGATATCGGGAGCCTGACCGGCATCCGAGGCAAGCTCGAATTCGGTCTTGTAGTCGCCCCAGTCAGCGTCGTCTTGGATGGTTTCTAGCTCGATGCGGCGGTCATCACCGGCAGCTGCCAGTGCCTGGTTAGCAGCACCCAGGGCCGCGACCAAGTTATCACAGCGGCCGTTCTCGTAGGGAGGGCTGGCCTTACAGCGAGCAACGAGATGAACGACGTTGGTAGCCGGCACCTCGACAATTTTCTCGACTTCTTTGGTGACTACCTTTTCAACCTCAACCGTCTGTTCCACAACAACGGTTTCTTTGATGATTTGAACTTCTGGGGTTGGTTGCGCACAAGCCGTAATGATAACCACGGATAGCACTAATACGGCCAGAATCACTAGCCAACGAGTAGTACGTGACATGAGACTCTCCTCCTGGATTGAGTCGGTTTGGAAAGGAAACGACGATTCAAATGGGTCAAAGAAAGGGTACAATGATGTTTTGGATGCTTTTTCACCTCCTTACTGAGTCGGGATTGAGGAAGCCTGGCCATGAAGGCTGGCCTGAAGAGTTTACATACGAACCGCCAAAGGATTCGGCGGTGATGTAAGCAGGGAAAGGAAAAAGTGCGCAAAATAGGGGTAGAAGCGGGAGCGAGCATACTCAGTAGGGAACACTTGATTCTCGCACGGCAAGTTCTGCCGGGAGAACAAGATGTACCGGAGCCGGTGGCTGTTCCGCTTCAATTGCCTTGATCAGGATCTCAGCCGCTTTCCAACCAATGTCATAAGCGGGTTGGTGCACGGCGGTGATGGATGGGTGCATGAGGGCGAAGGCAGGAATATCATCAAAAACGACGACCCCCACATCATCACGCACACGCAGGCCGGCATCGTGGATGGCGCGTAAGGCCCCGACGCCCAGGCGACTGCTGGTGGCGAATAGTGCATCGGGAGGGGTCGGGTCGGTAAAGGCCTGGCGTGCAAGGCGATACCCTTCTTCGCGGTTTGTCTCTCCTCGCAGCATCAAAGAGGGGGGAGGGTTGAGGCCAGCTTCGCTTACGGCGCGACGATATCCTTGCAGACGTCTGGCGTGGGTGGTTACGGGGTGGCACGAGGTGAGAATAGCGATACGTCGATAGCCATTGTCGATGAGGTGGCGCACGGCCTCGTAGGATGCTTGCTCATCGTTGACAACGACGGAGCTGATGGGTAGACCTTCTACCTGCCGGTCGATTTGTACGAGACGCGTGTCCTCGGTTAAAAAGGAGGGAAGCAGTTTTTCTGTGCCGACGGTCGGTACAAAGATGACTCCGTCCACCTTTTTGGCATGGAGCATTCTCAGGCACATTTTCTGGGCATCAGGTTCTTCGCCCGTATCGCATAACAAGATGGCATAACCCTGCTGCGCGGCATAGTCCTGCGCACCTTTGGCAGCGCCGCTAAAGAAAGGGCTTTGAATATCGTTGATGATCAGCCCCAAGGTGTAAGTGATTCGTGTTTTTAAGCCCCGCGCCAGCAGATTAGGTGAGTAACCCAGTTCTTCCACGGCTTGGAGAACTGCCTCACGTTTGGACTCTCGAACCCTTGCGCTCCCCGTCAGTACGCGCGAAACGGTGCTTGGCGACGTTCCCGCCATGCGGGCAACATCGTGTATCGTTACTTTGTTCGTCCTTCGTGACGAGGGTTCCATGGCTCTCTCGGTGGGGGGTCAAGTCACAGCCAGCTCATTATAGACGGATCGATCTTCGTTGTGATCTCGTTTTGAAAACGATTTCAAGAAATATTGTAACCCCATTATTTGTAAATGTCAAGCTGTTTGTGCCCCTCGAATTTGGTGTTGACGTGGCTGCCCCTAAAGTTCCAGTTGAAACACCGCTGTTGTGGCCATCAGGTTCTTGAATTTGCGAATTGGACTGACGCGACTGTTGGTGAGATACACCTGGCGGGTGATGCGGATGTCGTGCTGACGGGTGAAGTTAGCAAAATCAGTGATGGTGAGGGCCTGCCAGCGGGGCGCCTCCCACCAGCTTTTAGGTAGGTCGGGGGCCTGGGGAATACGGCCGGTGAGGAGCAA
>JAADFV010000447.1 GCA_013152695.1 Chloroflexota bacterium
CTCGCTAATGTAGCCCGAAGAGGGCCGTACTGAAGGCAAAATACTGCGGGGAACGTGGAATAGCTCCAGGAGGTCAGCGTCCCAGGTCAGTCGATTGATGTCGAAGAGCAGGGTGCGCGAGGCCGTGGAGGGGTCGGTGACATGTAGGCGTCCGTCGCTAAGATGCCACAGTACCCAGCTTTCGGTGGTGCCGAAGCGCAGCCAGCCACTACGGGCCGCCTCGCGCAAGGTCGGCTCATTTTCCAGGACAAAACGAAGTTTGGGGGCAGAAAAGTAGCTGTCGAGGAGCAAACCGGTCTTTTTGTGCAGCCAATCCAGCTCAACCCGACCACTCAACGCCCGGCAGATGGCCTCACCACGTTTGTCTTGCCAGACAATCGCAGGCGTGAGGGGTTCACCGCTTCTGCTATCCCAGAGGATGAATGTCTCGCCCTGATTATCGAAACCGACTGCAGTGATGGGATACTCGGCGATGAGCGGGCCAGCGGCAGCGCGCACGCTTTCTAAGATGTCCCAGGGGTCTTGTTCCACCCGGCCGGGAGCAGGAAAATGGACAGGGAGTTGTACCGAGTTTTGGGCGACCATGATGCCCTGCTCGTCTACTAGAAGGGCAGTGGTTTGTGTGGTTCCCTGGTCAATGCCAAGAAAGTAGGAGGACGGGCTTGCGGCCATACGAATCGGCGAAAGCAGATGCTGGTGAGAGGGTAGTCAAGCAGTCTCGGACTGAAGGTTATCGAGTGCCTGTTGCCAGAGTTGTCCAGAACCGCTGAAAAGGTTTTCTGTGCCAACGGTGCGAGCCGTGAAGATGATACGATCGCCGCGGTAAATGTCGTGGGCATACTCGAAGGGGGTGTTATCGGCGGTGACGGCGCAGCGTCTGATCTCCAGTGTGGGTAGATCGACGGCAACACCCATGATTTCCGCCCACTCTGCATCCAAAAGCGATATCTCCAGCTCCTGAACAGAGCCCGCAGGTTCGACGGAGAAATACTTCCTCAGGATACCGTAGATGGAATCGGTCAGGTTGAAATCCAGCAGGTCGGGGAAAAGTTTGGCGGGAAAGTAGGAATCCTCGAGGGCAATGGGCTCGTCATTGGCTGTCCGCAAACGTACGATATGATAAATCTCGTCCTCTTCAGCCAGGCCCAGGGACTGCACCACCTGGCGATCTACGGCATCGAAGGGTAATTTTTCGGCAATGATGATCCTGGCACCGGGCCTGACGTTGGCCTTACGCAGTTGCTCGTGCAGGCCACCAGGCGAGCTGAGATCGAAGCGAAATTTGGGCTGGGCAACATAAGCCCGAGAGCGATTACGTCGTACAATCAATCCTCTTTGTACAAGAATATTGATCGCTGCCCGCGCGGTCATGCGGGAGATGCCGTATCTTTCCGCCAGCTCTCGTTCTGAGGAAATACGCGAATCGGCAGGAAGAATACCGGCTTCGATTTCTTCGGCAATCTGTTCCGCCACCTGCCGGTAAATTGGGCGTGTTGTTGTTCCTTCACCAGTCATTGTCTGGGAACCTCCTTTGTCCTCAAGATGTTTCCTCGAAGGGATGCAGTTCTTCTGATGCCAAAACCCTGATCGTGTGGGTGACAAGATGCCTTTCCGGCGTCCAGTAATGCAGTTGGTAGCAGGGCTCATCCAGAATATAAGCGGAGCGCTCCAGGGTCAAATCCAGGAATAGTCTCATGCCGGTACTGGGGGCGGTGCTCACGACTATGCCGCGCCATTGTGTCAGCGAGGAAAGATGGATGTGACCGGCAAGGATGCGCACGACGTTGCTGTGCTTGGCGACGATGTCCCCCAACCTGTCAGCACCAATGAAGCCATCGATGTCCGTCTCCATGACGCCAAACTTGACAGGAGGATGATGCATGAAGAGGATGGTGGGTTGGTTGTTAGCTTGACATAATTTATCGTCCAACCAGGCTGCTCGAACCTCACATAGTTCCCCTCCAGGCGCCCCGGGCACAGTGCTGTCCACGGCGATCAGGCGTAAGTCATAGCCTTCGATGGCGTAATGGATAAACTCCTCCGATTCAGTAGGACAGACTTCTCGACTGAATGCTGCCGTCATAAGGGCGCGTTCATCGTGGTTGCCAGGAATGACAAAATAAGGAATGTGTAGCTCGCCGAGAAGGGCTGCTGCCTGTTCCAGTTCCTCTTTCCGGCCATCGTTGCTGATATCGCCGCTGACGAGAACAAGATCGGGCCGGGGCTTGAATTGGTTGATGTGATTAACACAACGGGCCAAATTTTCGGCCATGGGGGCGATACCAAAGGTCTTCTTATCCCATCCGGCGAGATGGGTATCACTGATCTGGGCAATGAGCATAGGTTTCAAGCCGTATTCTCCTCTTTTTGGAAGGCAAAGGCGATGATGCCAAGAACGCCTGTCGTGATCATCAATAGCACACTAACAGCGTTGATTTCGGGCGAGATGCCAAAACGCAAGCGAGAATACAGAATGATGGGAACTGTTGGGTCGGAGCCGCTGAGGAAATAGGTCGTATTGAAGTTTTCGAAAGAAAAGAGAAAGGCAATGATTGCTGCGCCCACGATGGCGGGGGTAAGAAAGCGTAGGGTGATGTTCATAATCGCTTTCGCCCGTGTCGCACCCAGGTCCATGGCGGCCTCTTCGAGAGCGGGATCGAATCTTTTCAGGCGAGCGGTGATTACCAAGGTGGTTGTGGTGGCGACAAAGCTCACCTGGCCCAGCACCACCAGCCAAAAGCCCGGACGCAGGAATGTACCGCTGCCGGCACCCAAAGCCTTGTCCAGCGAGTTAGCAAGGGAGTGAGAAAAGGCAAGGATGGAGGTGCCGAGGACGACGCCAGGTACGACCAGGGGCCCCAGCATGAGCATGTAGAAAAATTCTTTGCCGATAAATTTTTCCCGTACGAAGAGAAAAGCATTATTGACGCCAAGAATGACGGAGATAATCGTTACGGCAAAAGCCACTTTCAGGCTGGAAACGATAGCTGCCATCATGCGGGCGTCATCGAAGAGCCCTGTACGCTCAGGTGTGCTCGACTTGAACCAGTCGAGTGTGAAGCCCTGCCAGGGAAATGAGGCTGTGGGGTTGTCGTTGAAAGCGAGAATGGTGACAATCACCAGTGGCCCCAGGGTAAAGATGAGAATCAGTACGACATAGAAGTAGAAAAGCATTTGGCTGAGAGATCGGGAATTCTGCGCGGATGCAAACATCTACATAGCCTCCGTCAGGTCCTGCTTGGATATTTTGAGAACGATCCAGACAAAGAGCACCGAGAAAGTGAGCAAGATGACGCCAAAAGCCGAGCCCTGGTTTTGGTTAAAGCGGACGATAAACTGGTTGTAGATGCTTTCGGTAAACCACAGGCTGTTTTTACCGCCCAGGAGAGTGACCGTGACGTAATTTCCCAGATTTAGCATGAAGACCATAATGCTGCCTACCATGATCCCGGGCCCGGCATGAGGGATAATGATTTCTTTCATCGTGGACCAGAAATTTCCACCCAAATCATAGGATGCTTCGATGAGGCTGTCATCGAGGGTGTCAAGAGAATTTATGATGGGAATGGTCATAAAGAGAATGGATGTATAAACCAGCCCTACGACGATCGTGGAATTGTGATAGAGGAATTCGATGTTGTGATCGGTGATTCCCAAATGCTGCAGGGCATAACTGATGACGCCGGTTTCTCGAAACAACACCATCCAGGTGAAGGCCTGAATCAGCTCCGACACCCAGTAGGGCAAGACAATGGCCAACAGCATAATGGTCTTCATCTTTCTACCCAACACTTTGGTGATGATGAAGGCGGCGGGAAAAGAGATTGCCAGGGTGAGGAGGGTCGTAAAGATGGAGAAAATAGCGGTGCGGAAGAAGACCTTGAGGTAGAGAGATTTATGGAAGAATGTGGCGTAATTTGCCAGTGTGAGCTCTCCTGATCGGCGATCCAAAAAGGAGAGCATGAATAATTTGACATGGGGCAGTACGAACAACATGCCAATCCACAAAAGCATGGGGATCAGCAGTAACCACAGACCCCGCGCACGTTTGATTCGGGTGCGCATGGCTAGACCTCCTTTTTGCTGAGAGACTGCTCGGCAGGAGGAAAGGCATTGGCGGCGTCCCAGCGCCAGGAGAGGGTAACAATATCGCCGAGCGCGATTTCGGGAGCCTGTTCGGTGTGTTGCAATTTGACGTTGATGGAGAGTGGCGTCGCACTTTCCAATAAGTCTACGATAATCAGGGAATGGGAGCCGTCGAAGTTGATCTCCTCTACTTTGCCGAGGATACCTGTTTCTCGTTTGCCAGGCTGAAGCAGGATCATTTCTGGACGGATGAAGAGATCGACTTTGTCTCCCGGCACCATCCTTTCACCCATACGCCCGACCATGGCGAGACCTCCCACATCGACTTCGCAAGCGTGATCATCTACCAACCGGGTTACACGCCCACCCATCAGTTGATTGTTTTCACCGACGAAGGAGGCGACGAAATGAGTGGCGGGTCGACGATAGAGCTCTTCGGGGGCGGCAATCTGTTCGATTTTTCCGGCATTGATCACGGCGATCGTGTCGGACATGGCCAGGGCAATGGTCTGATCATGGGTGATGTAGACAAATGTCGTGCCCATGCGGGCCTGAAGGTGTTTCAGCTCCAGCTTCATATCCTGGCGTAATTTCAAATCAAGGGAGCCCAGCGGTTCGTCGAGCAGCAGGACGGTAGGGTCGAGGACGAGGCTGCGGGCTAGGGCCACACGTTGCTGCTGTCCTCCCGAGATTTGATTGATTTTTCGCTTTTCCAGGCCTTTCAATCCTACTCGTTCCAGGGCGTCATGCGCCAATTTTTCCATTTCTGCCTTACTCATACCGCCGCGCCGCCGCAGTCCAAAGGTCACATTCCCCAACACGTCCATCATGGGGAACAGTGCCAGCCGCTGGAAAACCATATTGCAACGACGCTTGTTGGGCGGCACGTCGTTGACGCGCTCCCCGCCAATGAAAATCTCCCCAGCCGTCGGCGTTTCGAAGCCAGCGATCATACGTAAGACAGTAGTCTTGCCGCTCCCCGACGGCCCTAAGATAGAAAAGAAACTACCTTTGGGCACATCGAAACTTACGTCATTCACAGCGATCAGATCACCGAATTTTTTAGTCACGTGAACGAGAGATACGTCTATTTCCTGGGACATTACGATGTCTCCTGTTTCCATGTAGCACATACCCCCACGAGGAGGGAAGTTCGTGGGGGTATGATTGAGGAAAGCATATCGTCTTACTTAGACTGAGCTGCCTTGAGTTGCTCCTCCACGTCGGCCTGAATATCGGTGGCGTAGGAAGGCAAGGGGAAATACCACTTGATGGTTTTCATCTTTTCTGGTGGTAGACTCTCGGCAACAAGTTTAGCGATCTCAGGCGATGCCAGTGCCGCGGAGCCTTCTGAGGCGGTCTGATAGCCGGTGTTATTGACGATCACGGCGGCATTGTTGGGGTCCATGACAAAGTTGATCCATTCGTAGGCTTCATCCACGTTTTCTGCGCCTGCCGAGATGGCGAAGGTGTCGAACCAACCGACCGCGCCCTCTTTGGGTACCACATACTTAAATTTGGGATCGTCTTTGCTGAGAGTCCAGGCAATAGCATCCCAACTCGTTGCCACCCAAACTTCCTCTTTCGTCAGCAACTCTTCCAACTGCTGGCGAGAGTCCCAATAAGTACGTACGATCGGCTTGCATTCGATGAGTTTTGCCAATACTTGATCCATTACCTGCCGATATTCATCCTCGTCCTTCACAGCTTCGGCGGGGTCAAGCCCCAGAGCGTAGGCAAACATGTAGAGGGTATCGTATTTGGCACGGTAGCTGACACGACCTTCGTACTGGGGATCGCATAAGTCAAGATAACTTTTGCCTGCATCGGGAGCTTTTTCGGTATTGACTACCATGGCCGTCGTTCCCCAGACGAACGGCAGGGCGTAGGGTTTACCCTCGTACTGGGATTGCTCCAAAATGGAATCCAGATAAGCCGGTGTGAACTGTTCCGTCTTCACCTTTGCAAGATCAATGGGTTGGTAGATGCCAAATTCTTTTTGAGAATTACTGACATAATTCAGGGTAGGTGCCACCAGATCATAGCCGACGCCATTTGTAGCAGCCATCTTGGCAATCAGCTCGTTGTTGTCACCGATATAGCTGACTTCGACCTTGATGCCTGTTTCATCGGTAAATTTATTGACCAGTTCTTCCGGGGCGTAACCTTCCCAGGTCAACATGCGCAGGACACGGTCACCTTTGGCTGGGGCTGCTTCTTCGGCGGCCGGGGCAGTCTCTTCGGCCGCCGGCGCAGCTTCCTGGGTCACCGGAGCAGGGCTGGCGCAGGCAGACAGAAGTAGAGTCAAAGCGACGGCTACCATAACGACAAGCGAAATTCTGCGTTTCATTTGTTCCTCCTTAAGGATGTATGGGTGAAATGGCTCGATTTGATGGAAACATTTCCGAGCCTTTAACCGGTGATACGACCCCGAAACCGACTAAAGCCCCGTTTGGATTCCATCGTTTCGCTTGATTTTTTATTATACCATAAGTAATTGGTATATACCAAAATTGATTTGGTCATGAAAATCACCACTTCGCAAGCCACCTGCTTGGTGCAAAAGACACGCCGGCGCGGAGCAAGTGCGTCGCCCCGGCCGAGGTGCGACGCACTTCAATCTGCGAAATACTCATGCATCACCGACTAAACGGATACATTCTCCAGGAGAAACAACGTTTGCTCAAAAGTGACAAGAAGTGCTACAATTTTAACGATAAGCGGTGTGAATAGTTGAAAGAAATTGGTTGAGAAGCCATTTCTTACTTCTGTTCGCCCCCTCTCATTCGCGCCAGTTTTTGTGAAGGCATTGTTACAAAGTCAGACTTATTCTTCGAGCCAGATTCATCGTCGCCCCGACCGTTTATGTCCTTTTTCCTGACGGGTGCAGTGATTGATGGACAAAGCGGCAGCACGACACAAGGGGCGTCTCTCATGTCTCTCTGTTTCCTCAGAATGGAGATACAAACACTGTTCTCTTTAGGATTGCAGCCATGTATGACGTCGTTATTGTCGGAGCCGGTCCCGCAGGGAGTATTGCCGCCGCCATCCTGGCCAGACACGGCTCTCAGGTTTTGCTCTTGGACAAAAAGGACTTCCCTCGTCACAAAGTTTGTGGCGATGGCATCGGTTGGAGCACCATCAAGCTGTTGTCAGAAGTAGGACTTTCACTCGAAACAGCTACAGATGAACTCTATGAGTGTGATAAGGTCAGAGGAATTTCTCCCAGTGGGTATATCTTCGAGGGACCTTTCCCTCAGCGGGAAGGTCACAGTCAGCATGGTTACGTGATACCCCGCCAGCATTTCGACCATATTCTCTGGCAATTCGCGCTCGAACAAGGTGCTCAGTTCGAGCGCTTTCATGTCACCGAACCCATCATCGAGGATGGTGTGGTGCGCGGCGTCCGGGGTGATGTCGCCGGGAAGACAGCGGAACGGCGGGCGCGGATCACCTTCGCTGCCGATGGCGCCAAATCGGTCATTGCCCGTGCTCTGCACCCTGACAAGATAGCGGACAAACATTATGCTGTGGCCATCAGGGGTTACTTCGAAGACGTCCAGGATCTGGATCGCAGCGTGGAGTTCTATTTCAATCAGACGGTGCTGCCGGGATATGGTTGGGTCTTTCCCCTCGGCGAGGGAAGGGCCAATATCGGCGTGGGCCTGCGGCTCGATGTCATCCGGCAGAAGAAGAGCTCGTTAAGGCAGGCGTTCGAGACCTTCATCCGTGATCCGAGAGTGGCGGCGAAGCTGGTCAAAGCGCGGCCACTGGACGAACCGAGGGGCTGGGTCCTGCCCTTGGGCTCGCAGCGCTTGCAAAGGGCTTACGCTGGTGCGCTTCTGATCGGCGATGCCGGGGCTTTCATCAGTCCCCTCAGTGGTGGCGGTATTTACAATGCCCTGGAGACCGGACGGATCGCCGCACACGTGGCGCTGGAGGCGCTGGATGGCGATGGCGGCTCGCTGGCAGAGTTACGCAAGTATGAGGTGCGGTGGCGAAAAGTACTTGGTCGCAAGCTGCGGAGCGAGACGCTCGTGCAAAAGCTGCTGAGCTGGCCCGGTATGTTGGATTGGGTGATCCGTAATATGCACCGGAACGAATGGTTTGCGCACCAGGTGCTCGATCGCTTGTAGCCAGCGCGAAGGCTGGCCCGGAAACGCTCCCCTCATCATATTTTTCCATCGCCATCAGGGGCGACCGCAAGGGTGTACCCTACTTTTCCACGGTGTCAGCACTCTAAACGACTAATCCCTCAATACTCTCTTCCGTCTCCCGTCTTCCGTCTTCTTCCTTCCATTTTGCGCCAACCTCACAGTGCTTATCCTCCTAGTGCAGACGGCTGTACGCACCTACCTACTCCTTACTTCCTGCTTCCTGTTCTCCGAAAACTCTCAGCTCAGAAGGCTAAAATCTGACTGACAAGGTACCAATGTCTTTGAATGCGTTCGTCTCTATTACCCGCCCCCTCAACTCGCTGGCTGTGGGGGTACTGGTTTTGGCATCCTGCCTGGTGGCCGGCGCTGAGGTTCGTTTACCCGTTTTCCTGGCCGTACTGGGCTCTGTCCTCATCGCTGCCGGTGGCTACGTTCTCAACGATGTCTTCGATTACGAGACGGATAAGCTTATTCACCCGGATCGGGTGCTGCCGCAAGGGAGGATGAGCAGAGCAGCAGCCAGGACGTATGGACTGCTCTTGCTGCTGGGCGCACCCTTCCTTTTCCTCTTCATCAACCCTCCTTCCTTCCTCGATGCTGCCCTTGCCGCTTCGTTGTTGTTCCTGTATTCGTGGAAGCTGAAGCGGACAAGTGGCGTCACGGGCAATCTCCTCGTGGCGCTGTTGGCCAGTAACGGCCTGCTCATCGGTGGCTTCGTGACAGGCAACCTGAACGACATTCTGGCCCTGGCCGCTTGTGTCCTCTTCGCCACCCTCGCCCGGGAGATCGCGAAGGATGTCGAAGACCTGCCGGGAGATCGTCTGACGCGCCGACAGACGCTGCCCATGATGATAGGACGCAGAGCAGCCTCGCGCCTGGCGGCATTCTTCCTGCTGCTGGCCGCCCTGACGACCTATCTCCCGTATCAGCAAGCCATCTTTGGTCAGGCCTATCTACTCGCGGCTACGGCGGTCAATGTCCTCGTCTTGGGGACGGCGGCGCGGTTGGCCTGGGGCAGGGTCGAGCACATGGCTACGAATCAGCGGCTGATCAAGGTGGGGATGTTCTCCTACATCGCCATCTTTCTCCTGGCCGCCCTCTTCGATAGTACCCACGTTGTGTGACGACGATGCACGCCTATCAGATTTTGCTGGACACCATCGAGCACAAGGGAGCCGCTTTTCTGGTTCTACTCGATCCTGATAAACAGCCGCCGCACGCGGCCGGTGAAGTGGCGGCGAGGGCCGTGCTTGCCGGCGCCGATGCCCTGTTGATTGGCGGCAGCTTTTTGTACACCGATCACTTTCAGGAGACCCTGGCGGCGATCAAGGCTTCCGTATCAGCACCCGTCCTTCTCTTCCCCGGCATCTCGGCTCCATCCGCCCAGATATTTTCTCAGGCCGATGCCATCCTGCTGCTGAGCCTGGTCAGCGGCCGCAATCCAGAGTATCTGATCGGCGAACATGTCAGGAGCGCCCTGTGGATTGATCGCTGCGGCCTGGAGACGATTCCCACGGCCTACATGCTGATCGAATCCGGCGCCACGACCTCGGCCGAGTTTTTCAGTGGCACCAGGCCGATCCCGCGAGACAAGGCCGAGATCGCCATGATTCATGCTCTGGCTGCTCAGCAGTTGGGCATGAAATTGGTCTACCTGGAAGCAGGCAGCGGCGCCACGAATCCTGTGCCCGAGGCGATGATCACTGCGGTCAGCGGTCGAGTCAGTATCCCCGTGGCCGTCGGGGGCGGCATTCGGGACCCGGATACGGCCCGGCGCAAGGTAGAGGCGGGGGCCAGGATCATCGTCGTCGGGACGGCTATCGAGCAACGGCCTGAGCTGAGCCTGTTGCAGGAATTGGCGATGGCTGTCCACATCTCAACCTGACAACAGTCGAACGTTCACGGGGAGCAGACTCATGAATTCTCTGAAAGACCTGCGAGCCGCCTCGGCCAGACTGGGGCATACCTATCTCGGTCGCATACTGAGCAAATTGGCCATGTCGAGCGGAGCCGATTTTGCCGATCTCCTGCGCATGACGAAGGCTGTATCCAGCAATGAAGAGCTCAACTACTTTGTGGATTACGTCATCGACATGTTGAATACGCCGGGACATCCGGCTTCGCCCTTCATGGAGAGGGTGATGAATTATCTCACACCCTACGGAAAGCAGCGGATCTTTCAGACCATGCTGTACAACTGCTGGATCTGGGGACATACGCGGCGCAAGCGCCTGAGCGAGCAACACGGCATTACCAGTTTTCCCATCGTCCTGGTACTAAGCCCCAGCAGTGCCTGCAATTTGCGGTGTGAAGGGTGTTACGCCAGTGGCTATGGGCGGGCGGATACGATGCCGCTTTCGCTGGTGACGAGGATCATGGACGAATGTGAGGAGTTGGGCATCTTCCTCATGGTTCTCAGTGGAGGTGAGCCCCTTTTGTATCGCCACACCCTGGATTTGATCGAGCGCTACCACTATTTCTTCTTTCATATCTACACCAACGGTACCCTGATCACCCGTGAGAAGGCGAAGCGGCTGGCAGAGATGGGGAACGTGATGCTCCTGATCAGCCTTGAGGGGTTCAAGGAGAACACCGACGCCCGCCGTGGACAGGGGGTCTTTCAGCGCGTCCAGGAATCCTTCGCTTACCTGCGCGAGTTCCAGGTTCCCTTTGGCACCTCCATCACCGTGACGCGGCGCAATCTGCAAGAAGTAACTTCGTACGAGTTTCTCAATTTCCTGGTGGAACAGGGAGCTCTGGTCAATTATTACTTCATGTACGTTCCTGTGGATGGGAGCGGCGATTTTTCGCTGATGCTTTCCCCCAAGGGCCGGGATTATCTCCGCAGCCGCCTGAAAGCCATCCGCAGCCACGTGCCCATCTTGCTCATCGATTTCTGGAACGACGGCCCTTATGTTCGGGGGTGCATCGCCGGTGGACGCAGGTATTTTCACATCAACGCCAGAGGGGATGTGGAGCCGTGTGTCTTCACCCACTTTGCCACACATAACATCAAGGACACGACCATCCTGGAGATTCTCAAGAGCCCGCTCCTCAGCGACATCCAGTCTCGCCAGCCCTACACCCCCAATCACCTCCGCCCCTGCATGATCATCGACAACCCCTGGGTGGCCAGGGATTTGATCGAGAAACATGGGGCGAGGCCGACGCATCCCCAGGCACTCGACCTTTATTTCGATCAGTATGACGAGCTGTGCGAGTTCTCCGAGGCATATAAAGACCTGGCCGATAAGGCCTGGGAGGAGGACTGGCACGGCAAAGGCTTTTTCGAATTCTGAGGACGATGTGAGCAAGACTTTGGCACCCTGATGAAGTTTGACGTTGATTGGGAAAGTCAATATGACTGCGATTATCAGCATTCACGAACTCCGCAAACAATACCACCCGCCTGACGGGCCGCTGGCCCTCGCTGGGATCGATCTCCAGATCCGGGAGGGTGAGATTTTCAGCCTGCTGGGACCCAACGGCGCGGGGAAGACGACCCTTCTTGCCATCCTCTCCGGTCTTCTGCGCCCCACCAGCGGAGAAGCCATCATCGCCGGGCATAACGTTGTACACGATCCCATGGCCGTGAAGCGAATCATCGGCGTCGTCCCGGAGGAGATCGCGCTGTATCCGCAGCTCTCGGCCCGCCAAAACCTGCGCTACTTTGGCCAGCTCTACGGACTTAGGGGGCAGGCGCTGGATAAAGCCACGGGCGAGGTTCTGGCTGCTATCGGCTTGGCCAACCGCGCTCAGGAGAAAATTGCCCGTTACTCCAACGGCATGAAGCGACGCCTGAACATAGGTGTGGGCTTGCTGCACAATCCTCGCATCGTCTTCATGGACGAGCCTACCGTCGGGCTTGACCCCGAAAGCCGACGGCGCATCCTGGACCTCGTCGTGCAGCTCAACCGGGAGCAGGGTACCACGATTCTCTACACGACCCACTACATGGAAGAAGCGCATGAGCTCAGCCACCGCGTGGGCAT
>JAADFV010000448.1:0-12185 GCA_013152695.1 Chloroflexota bacterium
ATGTGAAATTATGGCCGGGAAAGGATATCGAATCGGGGGCAGAGGTGCGTGAGAGCATTATTTGGGGGGCGCAAGGACGTAAGGTGTTATTCGGGCGTTTCGGCGTAACGGGAATGGTCAATGTCGATTTGACGCCAGAATTTGCCGCCAAGTTAGGGGTAGCCTTTGGTGCCAGTTTGCCCAAGAATAGTATTGTCACCATCAACAGAGATACTCACCCCAGTGCCCGCATGATCAAGCGGGCTATTATTTCTGGTTTGCCGGCCGCGGGTGTCCAGGTGGTCGATGTTCGCTCACAACCTTTGCCTGTGGCACGTCACTTTACACGAGTAACCGATGCGGTCGCTGGTGTGCATGTACGCATCTCTCCCTATGACCGGCGTGTGGTAGATATTCGTTTTATTGATGAAGATGGCTTGAATTTGGGACGAGCAAAGGAGCGCACGGTCGAACGGTTATTCTTCCGCGAGGATTTCCGCCGGGCCCAGCTTGATGATATTGGTACGATAGTTTATGCACAGGATGTGGCACAGCGTTACCGGCAGGCATTTCTCCAGGCAATCGATCATGAGCAAATCAAACAAGCTCATTTCACAATCGTTGTCGATTATGCTCATGGCTCCACGGTTGATGTGCTGGAACCCTTGCTCGAAGAGGTCGATGTAGATGTCGTCGGTATCAACACCCGCCCCGACCCTCAACAGCTCTCCGTGCTTGAATCTGAATGGCAACAGGGCATCGAACGCCTGGGTAAGATCGTCAATGTCGTGCAGGCGAATTTAGGCGCACGGCTGGATGTCAGCGGCGAGAAGGTTTTCTTTGTCGATGAAACAGGGCAGCGTGTGCCCGATGTTTTAGCGGCCGCGGCAATGGCCGAGCTGATTTGGCGGCAATATCCTGGTGCTACCATTGCCGTACCCATCGATCGACCACAGATCTTCGAGGCGCTGGCGGCCCGTTATGGTGGACATGTACTCCGTACCAAAGTAGATTTACACGCTTTGATGTCATTGGCAGCCCATGAAAAAGTCATGCTGGCAGTTGATGGTAGTGGTTATTTTATCTTCCCCGATTTTCAGCCTGTACCCGATGGGATGTTCGCCCTCGTTCGACTCTTACAATGTCTGGCCACCCAGCAGACAGCCTTTGGCGAAATCGTACGCAGCTTGCAGCCATTTGCCTGGCTACATCGCATTGTTCCCTGCCCCTGGGATGTCAAGGGCAGCGCCATGCGTCGTGTCAACGAATGGGCAGAAGTGCATCAACCGAATACCGTTGATGGTGTTAAGTATTTCTTCGATGAGCAGCATTGGGTACTGATTCGGCCTGATCCAGATCGGGCAATCTTGCATATTTGTGTGGAAGCCCCTACTATGAATGAAGCAGAACAATTGATGCGCGATCAGGCGTTATGGCTAAATACCCTTATTCATGAGAGCCGTTGAAGATAGGCCTCCATGATTCCTTACTACAGATTCTCTCCTACTTCTCCCCCGCTATCATCAATTAGCTAAAAGCTTTTTCTCTTTTCTCGAACCTTACTTATTTGTCCCTATTTCACATTCGTTAGTGCGCCTTTTGGAGGTCCAGTTCAGCGATGACGATGGGCTCGGACCAAGAGGCTATTTGGAAGCAGGGCTTACAGAAAACAAAATTTGTTTGACAGAAGTTTCTACCCTATGCTAGACTGAAACCCTGAACTTATGATGTACTGTATGGACTCAGGCTTAAGCTGATCAGGGATTATTTAGCATCGTTGCTGCCCTCTATGAAATTTTTGCTCTCATATTCTTATTTCCTCTATCCAAAAAAGGAGTTGCAATGGCCACACTGCTCGAAGTAAAAGGACTAACGACTCAATTTTTTACCCAAGATGGCGTGGTGCATGCTGTCAACGGCATTTCGTACAAATTGGATGAAGGAGAGACATTAGCCATCGTTGGGGAAAGCGGGTGTGGTAAGAGCGTAGGTGTGATGTCTCTCATCAAGCTCATCCCGCAACCTCCAGGCAAAATTGTAGCCGGTGAGGTGTGGTTTGACGGTAAAGACCTCTTGCAGATGAGTGATGATGAGATTCGGCAAGTGCGAGGTAATCGCATTGCCATGATTTTCCAAGACCCGATGACTTCTCTGAATCCGGTCTTGACGATTGGCCAACAGATCACTGAAGCTTTGCAACTCCACATGGGGATGGATAAGGAACAAGCTCGTAATCGTGCTGTCGAGCTGTTGGAGTTGGTAGGAATTCCCGGAGCAGCAAATCGACTTGGCAACTATCCCCATCAATTTTCCGGAGGGATGCGTCAACGTGTGATGATCGCTATGGGACTTTCCTGCAATCCGCAGTTGTTGATTGCTGATGAGCCGACGACGGCTTTGGATGTGACGATTCAGGCCCAGATTGTGGATTTGGTCAAGGATCTGAAACATAAAATTGGCATGGCCATTATCTGGATTACCCACGATTTAGGTGTGGTAGCAGGTTTGGCCGAACGCGTGATCGTTATGTACGCCGGCCAAATTGTCGAAGAAGCCGAGGTTCATGAACTTTATTCCAAACCCCATCACCCTTATACTCTGGGGCTGCTAAAATCGATTCCCCGTCTTGACCTGGGTAAAGGCGAAAAACTGATTCCGATCGAAGGCCTGCCTCCCGACCTGGTGGACCTGCCTAAGGGTTGTCCCTTTGCTGCTCGCTGTCAGTACCGCTTCGAAAAGTGTCTCACTGACAATCCCCCGGCCGAGTATGTGTCACCTGGCCATCGTGTGGCCTGTTGGCGCTGGGAACATGTCATTGCCACTCAAACCCAAGCAGGGAGTTAAGTATGTCCGAGAACTTAGTCGAAGTCAAAGACCTGAAAATGTATTTTCCCATCACCAAGGGCGTCATCATCCAGCGTAAGGTCGCGGATGTCAAAGCTGTGGATGGAGTGAACTTCAATATCAAGCATGGCGAGACCTTAGGCCTGGTGGGAGAGTCGGGTTGTGGTAAATCCACAACCGGCCGTGCAATTTTACAGCTTTATAAGCCTACGGCCGGCAGTGTCCTCTTCAAAGGTGAAGAACTAACCACCATGAAGGGAGAGGCCTTGCGTCGACAACGCCGGCAGATGCAGATGATCTTTCAGGACCCTTATGCTTCTTTGAATCCGCGTTTAACTGTGGGGAATATCGTAGGGGAACCGTTGGAAGTCCACAAAATCGGGAACAAAAAGGAGCGTCGCGAACGCGTACAGGAGTTATTGAAACTAGTCGGCTTGAACCCCTACTTTGTGAATCGCTATCCCCATGAATTTTCGGGAGGCCAGCGGCAGCGTATTGGTGTAGCCCGCGCTCTCGCCGTCAACCCGGAATTCATCGTCGCAGACGAACCTATTTCTGCGTTAGACGTCTCCATTCAGGCCCAGATAGTCAATTTGTTGGAAGAACTACAGGAACGTTTGGGGCTTACCTATTTATTTATTGCCCATGATCTGTCGATGGTACGGCACATCTCCGATCGTATCGCCGTCATGTATTTGGGCAAGATTGTCGAGCTGACCGATCACGAGGCACTCTACAATAATCCCCTTCATCCCTACACCCAGGCATTATTATCAGCAGTGCCCATCCCCGATCCCTATATTGAAGACACTCGCCAACGGATCGTACTAGAAGGGGATGTGCCGACACCGACAAATCCTCCAAAGGGTTGCAACTTCTCTACGCGCTGTCCGCGGGTTATGGATATTTGCCACGAAGTCGAACCCGTATGGACGGATATGAGCACAGCCGAAGAAGAACACTGGGTCGCCTGTCATTTGTATCAATAGCAGGCCCGCGCCCAGTTTCTCAATACTTATTTGGTTGGATGAACACTCATTCACTTTGACCGTAAACATAGTCTACACTCTGAGCATAAAAGGAGGTGATGCGGCGCTTTTATTGGCCGTCATTGAATATGCGACTTGTTTAGCCTGGCCCGCTTTTCGAACTTGTCGTGCTTGTCATGCATCAGTTCCCTATTGATGCTTCACCCTATTCTCATAATCGGAGGAGAAACTCATGTTTCGCAACAAATGGCTTTTGTTGGCCGCTATCCTCATTGTGGCTGCTGTGGCCCTTACCGCTTGTGCACAACCAACCCCTGAAGTCAAAGAAGTGGTCAAGGAAGTGCAGGTGACCGTTGAAGTGACCAAAGAAGTCGTCAAAGAAGTCGAGGTCACCAAAGAGGTCGTCAAAGAGGTCGAGAAAATTGTCGAAGTTACCCCAACTCCGGCTCCCGAACCTGTGACCCTGTACGGCTATAGCACGACCGATATTCCCACTCTCGATCCGCAGATTGGTGAGGATGTCGTCTCCATCAACTATATCGAGAACCTGTTTGTGAACCTCACAAACTATGATCTTGAAACGGCCGAAATCGTGCCGGACGCGGCTACAAGCTGGGAAGTCAGCGACGATGGTTTGACCTACACCTTCCATCTGCGCACCGACATCCCCTGGGTCAAGCACAATCCTGTGAGCGGCGAAACCACCCAGGTCGTGGATGATGAAGGCAATCCTCGCTTTGTGACGGCCAATGACTTCGTTTACGGCATCAAACGTGCCTGTGACCCCAACATTGGTTCCTACTACAGCAGCGTTATTGCCCCGCAAATCAAGGGCTGCCAGGATGTACTTAATGCCGAAGATCCTGAAAATATTCCGCAAGAGCTGATCGACGCCATCGGTGTCAGTGCTCCTGACGATGCCACCCTGGTTATCGAACTGGAATTCCCTGCCAGCTACTTCATGAGCATGACCCCCATGTGGACCCTGGCTGCTGTGCCGCAGTGGGCCATCGATGAATACGGCGACAACTGGATTGAAGCCGGCAACATCGTTACCAACGGCCGCTACGTCCTCAACGAGTGGGTACACGGCGTGCGCCGCATCGTTTTGCGCAACCCCTTGATGCCTGCCGATATGCAGGGCTCGGGCAACATCGAGCGCATCATCACCAATGTTGTGCCTGATGTCAGCACTGGCTACGCGCTGTGGCTGAATAACGAAGTCGAGGTTTCGGGCATTCCCGAGGCAGAACTGGAAAGTCATCTCGCCAATTACCCTGATGAGACCGTTCAGATTGCGGACCTGGCTGTGTTCTACATTGCCTTCCGCGAGACCAAACCCCCCTTCGATGATGCTCGTGTCCGCCGCGCCTTCGGCGCCGCCTTCGATCGCGAAAAATACGTGAACGAAGTACGCCAGGGCCAGGGCCTGCCCATGAAACACTTCGCACCTCCTGGTATCTTCGGTGCTCCCCCCATCGACGAAGTTGGTGTGGGTTACGACCCCGAATACGCCCGCCAGCAACTTGCTGATGCCGGCTATCCCAACTGCGAAGGCTTCCCGCAAGTCACCTTGCTGGGCTACAGTGGCCAAAGCACCCTCAACTGGATCGAATTTGCCCAGTCCAACTGGGAAGAAAACCTTGGCTGTAGCGCCGACCTGATCCAGATCGAACAACAACCCTTCCGCGAATTGCTGGCTGCTACTTCGGCCGACACCCCTGACGAAGAAGCCCCGCACATGTGGACCCTTGGCTGGGGCCCCGACTACGCGGATGAGAACAACTGGGTTGGTGACGTGCTCTGGTGTGGCAACCCCGGCAACCGCATGAAACGCGAATGCACCGAGACTGACGATCTGATCGTGGCCGCTCGCGAAGAGACCGACCCGCAAAAACGCATCGAGATGTACCGCCAGATCGAAGAGCAATTCTTTGGTCCTGAAGGCGAAATGCCCTTCTTCCCCATCTTCCTGCGCATCAACTACGTCGCCCAACACAGTTGGCTGGATCGTGTTGTTGCCCTCTTCGGTGGTCAGCAGTGGTACAACTGGAGCATCGACCAGGCTGCACAGCTAGCAGCTCGCCCCTAAGTGATCAACACCTTTTCACCGGCAGGGAGCCCATGGTTCCCTGTCGGAAGCTGACGAAGATACTTTGATCCCAAGCAAAGGAATCCCCAAAGACAATTCCCTTGGGGATTCCTTTCACCTTCTTTTCTCGCCTTCATCGCCTTCATATGTAGATATGCAACCACATCCACCATGCATGACATCGTAACTCTGCATGAAACATTTATCATGGTGGATGTGGTTGCCGATCTACGGTGAATTAACTTCAGGAGACATTCTATGACGAAATATATTATTCGACGTATATTGTTCTCAATTCCGGTCTTATTGGCCATCACCATCTTTACTTTTGCCGTGGTGCAGGCGCTTCCCGGCGGGCCTTTCTCAACCGTGGGTGAAAAATCCATGCCCGAGCACATGCGTCTGATCATGGAACGCCGTTATGGCCTGGACAAACCGGTTTATGAGCAATTTTGGCTTTATCTCAAACGGCTGGCACATGGCGATTTGGGGCCCATGTTCAAAATTCGCAGCCAGACCGTCAACGATATCGTCGCCCAGACCTGGCCTGTTTCCATCCAATTAGGGGTGCTCTCCCTCATATTGGGTTTTCTCATCGGTTTACCTGCCGGCGTCATTGCCGCGCTCAAGCGCAATTCAATGATTGACTATCTGGCAACATTTGGTGCCGTCTTGGGGGCATCGATCCCCAATATGGTTCTCGCCCCCATTTTGATTCTCGTTTTTGGGGTTTGGCTACAGTGGCTCCCCATCGCATTTTGGGGAGCGGACCCACCTTTCATCCTTGGCTTCCTGCCCAAGCCGACTCCGGAGTTTTGGAGTCATGCCGTCATGCCCACGGTGTCTTTAGGAACCGCTATTTCTGCCGGTATTGCCCGCCTGACGCGTGCCAGCCTCTTGGAGGTGATGGGTGAGGACTACATCCGCACGGCACGGGCCAAAGGTCTGCGGGAACGGGTTGTCATCGTACGGCACGCCCTCAAAAATGCCATGATTCCCGTCGCCACTATCGTCGGTCCTCTCCTGGCAGGCCTCCTCACCGGCACCTTTATTGTCGAGCAGATTTTTGCCTTGAATGGAATGGGACGACGTTTTATCAGTAGCGTAAGCGAGCGCGAATACTTCTTGCTCACCGGCCTTACCCTTATCTACGCCCTCATGCTTGTGGCCGGCAATCTGCTCGTAGACATCACTTATGCCTGGCTCGATCCTCGTATCCGTTACGACTGAGCCTAAATTTTGGCAAATAGCCAGGCCCTCCCCATAACTTAACCCACCTTATTGGATAACCCTATGGCAACAGAAAGCACTTCGATAGACCAGCTCAGCGATGAATTCAAGCCTTTAACAGGTCGGCCGCGTTCGCCAATGAGCGACGCCATTCGCGAATTTAAGCGTAACAAAGTGGCTGTCGGAAGCATGGTTTTCGTCATTCTCGTCGTTTTAACTGCGATTTTCGCACCGCTCCTTACTCCCTACCACTTTGCTTTACAGAACACCTCGTTTGCTCGTGCAAAAATACTGGAACCCTATGTCATCACGACAGACCGTTACGAGCAATGTCACTGGAAAGATACGCCCCTTGATTTCGGCTGTACCGTATTTATCGCTGGCTCCGATGCTCTCGGTCGCGATCTTTGGAGTCGCGTCGTTTACGGCACGCGCGTTTCCTTAGCTGTAGCTCTAGTCGCTTCGTCCGTGAGTCTATTGATCGGCTTGTCGTATGGCACCATAGCCGGTTATGCCGGCGGCCGCGCCGACGAGATCATGATGCGTATTGTCGACTTTCTCTACGCTGTGCCTGTCCTCGTCCTCATCATCCTCATGCAGGTCTACTTCAAAGCGCTCACAAGACAAGGGGCGACCGGCTTTGCCGGTGTACTCATCAGCTGGAATCAGGCGTTAGGAGGGATGTTGTTCCTCTTTATCGCCATGGGCGCCCTAAACTGGATTGGTATGGCACGTCTCTCCCGTGGTCAGGTTCTTTCACAAAAGAAGAAGGAATACATCGAAGCAGCCAAATCTATTGGTACCAGCGATACACGTATCATCTTCAAACATCTGATTCCTAACATCATCGGTCCCCTGGTCGTGATCGAGACCCTCGCCATTCCCGGTTACATCTTTACTGAAGCGACACTGAGTTTTATTGGTCTCGGCGTTGATCCCCCCACACCGAGCTGGGGCGCTATGATCGCCGAATCCACCCAGGGTATTCGTTCCAACCCCCACCTGGTTCTTATTCCCGGTGCCGCTCTCACCCTGCTCACCCTGGCCTTCAACTTCATGGGTGATGGTTTGCGTGACGCAATCGACCCACGCACACACAATCGCTAAAATTTAGGAAAGTAACCAACCATGAAATCACGCCATATCCTCATTCTTCTTATTGGCTCACTTTTATTGGTGAGTTTAGCCTGCCAAACAGGTGAGGTACTGACCCCTGCCGAAGCCACGGCGCGTGCCGTCGAAGCCCGTAGTGTCAAAGTCAGAAACATCAAAAGTGCCACGGGTACAAAAACCAAAGAAGAACTGAAAGGGCCGCAGCCTGGTGACACGGTCGAATTGACCGGCAAGGGCTTTATGATCAGCCTTTACCAGGAAGCAGGGGCTACCCGCATCATCGCCCAACAAGAACGTGGCACCAATGTCACTCTCAAAGACAAACAAGACGTAAACGGTGAAACCTGGTACCTGATCGACGCTCCCACAGGTCTGGGTTGGGTCAAAGCCGAAAATATCAAAGAGATAGAAACCGAGGCAAAGCCAAAACCTGGCGACACTGTTTATCTTAAAGGCAAAGGATACATGATCAATCTGTATCAGGAAGCAGGGGGCACGCGCATCATTGCCCAGCAAGAACGTGGCGCCAAAGTTACGATCAAGGATGTGACCGAGGTTAACGGAAAGACCTGGTATTTGATTGACGCCCCCACCGGCCTCGGCTGGGTGGATGAGGCCAGTATTTCGGTCGAAGCGCCTTAACGCCAACCTCTACTATCCCGAAATTACAACTAGCTCAATACAAAAAGGGAGGCGTGCTCCGGCACAGTCTCCCTTTCTTATTCCTACCCCCATTCCTCAATACTTTATGCGATACAAATCCCTCCCCTCTTTCTTCCTTCTCCTGCTGCTCTTGAGCGTCCTGGCCGGATGCAGCGATAATGCCGATCGCTTGTGGGTAAAAGCTCCCGGCTGGAGTCGCGCCAAATGGGTGGGGATCACTCGTGTGGGCGATCCTGCCCCCCTTGTCCAGGACAATGAGGGAAATCTCTATCAATTTCTTATTACCGGCGAAGGAGATCGCTACTACCCGCGACTCGTGGCCATGAATTCCGCTGCCGAAGTGATTTGGGATCGCAGCTACGAAGAAATCATGCTCGATCGTCCTGACCAACCGAAACTCCTGTGGGATGGCACCTCCCTTCGTCTATTTTGGCTTGACAGAGCGCAACTCTACATGGCCGAGGTCGAGCCCGATTCCGGCTTTCTGCCTCAGTGGCCGGTGCTGTTGTCTGGTGAGGAGAAGGTGGGGAGTTATAGCGTCGCCCAGAGGAAGGATGGGGCCTTCGTGCTGTGGTACGCAGGCACCTTACGCAAACCCGGCCTCTACGCCTTTCCTCCCGGCCAGCTCAGCGGACCTGCCATTCTTATCGATCCTAAGGCCGTCCGCCCCAGCATTGCCTTCGATGCCGACAATGTGCTCCATGCCATTTGGGCACACATGCCAAAAGGCGCCACCAGCAATCCCATCTTTTATGCCGCCTATCCGCAGGGTTTCTACCGTTCAGGGTTGGCGCAAGAGATTGCCCAGCCTCTTGCCAGCACTACCAGTATTGTCAACGGCCCGGTGTTAGGGCTTGATGCCAGTCGGGTCTACGTTTTTTGGACTATCGAAGTACGGACGGGTATGTCGGCAGGCTCTGTACGAACCAGCTATGTGAGCTTTCCCCGCGAACAGCTTGTTTTGCCTTTGCATCCCCAAACCATAAGTGTTCCAACCGCCTACGAATTACCCTACCAGCCCGTGCCTGACGCTGCTATACAGGCCGGAGAGCGAGTATTGCTCGATCAAACACATTTACGCATGACAGGGCAGGTAACCTCCCTGACGGCCAGCCAGACTAATTCCTCCGAATTGGTCGTTGCGCATCGTGTCCGTGCTACATATCTCATGCGCAAGAATGAGATGCAGGTCGCTACCCTCTTCTTCCGTGCTGGCGAACCTCATTCCTACCAGTTACTCAGTTTTACTGCCGGCGACTCTCGTTCTCCCTATCTTTTTATTGATCCTGAGAAAAATCTCTATCTGACCTGGCTGGAGCGCGGCGACGCATCCGGTTTTTTGGTGTATCTCACCAGTACGGCCCCCTCCATTCGCCAGACCCTATCCGTTCTCACGCAAGATGATATCGCCCGCCTTACGGCCAGTACACTTTTTGGCCTCCTCACAGGCATCATTCTCATCCCCTTTGCCTTGATGTGGTTCGCTGTTCCTCTTTTCCTTGTTGCTATCACCTCGCCGCTGCGTCGTGAGGCCGAGGATTTCCGAGATATACGGGTATTGTTTAGCTTGGTGGTTTCGATTGCCGGTTATTGGTTTAGCAAGCTTATATTTTTGCCAGGCATGAAAGATTATGTGCCCTTTACGGCCTGGTTACCTATTATTCCCAGGGAATGGTACGATCCTCTCCGTATTGGCGTTCCCATTCTCATTTCTCTCTTCGCCTTATGGGTAGCCAAACACTTTACTTATGACCGTATGCGCAATTCCCCCCTCTATTTTATCTTGATCTTTATGGCCGTGGATGGGGTACTTACCACGGC
Source organism: Chloroflexota bacterium (assembly GCA_013152695.1). The sequence continues at coordinate 10,732 of JAADFV010000448.1, forward strand.
CATTTATGGGGTGATTTTCCTGGCGACAAACTGACGTGTTCGCATCTCCGTCCCCGCCTATTTGTACCCAGGAATCGTAGGACGGACAGTAGGAGCCTGGCCAAATGAACCGGCGCCTTCCTCAGCGGCCTTCCCTTTGCCCATCATTTGCCAACTGACTTCGCTGCCATTCCCGCGTGTGCCTGATATCTTTCTAGCGGTTCGCATAGGGAAAGACGATATTCTGATCCAGGGCCATGTTAGGCAGTGCGATAGATACGGATTACCCCTCGCGAACGAATAAATTCGATCTCGTAGCCTAAACGAGATGCCGCGCGTTTCAAACGATTTTTGACAGTTTGGCGATTTTCGTTCTTTTCGATCTTGATAACCAATCCTTCGCCTATTTCTAATGGTCTAAGTTGTTCCATAAACATCTCTAAGACCTGTTCTCGTTGCGATTTGGGGCGTCCGCGATGTTTATCTTCTAAGATGTCAGAAACTTCTTTTTTGCTAAGAGGTTCAAAAGAAGGCATTTTTACCTCGCTGATTAAATGTTTGATGAATGTATGCCTATTATCTCTCATGAAATGCCTCTTGTCAATAGAAAATACCTTACAATCTGCTGACCATGGTAATGTTGACAGCAGAAAATGATAAAAACTGGCATGACTGCCGCGCCGAACCATGCCCAATTTGTCAAATAGGCAAAGGATCGGGTAAACTTATTTTTTGCGTGATGCACTACCCTATACTTCAATCCCACCGGCCGATAGCAGGCCGGTCTTGTATGAAATATGCCTGTCATTTGCTGATAGGTCCTTAAGGAGATCGATACTACGATGGAAGTCCTGCTTAAAAAAGATGTAAAAGGCCTGGGTTCGGCTGGTGATATTGTTACCGTCAAACCAGGTTACGCCCGTAACCTTCTCATTCCTCGCGGCCTGGCTCTACCCGCCACTGCGGGCTTACGCCAACAAGCCACCCAAATTAAAGAGGCCGCCGAACGCCGCCGCCTACGTGAACTGGCAACTGCTCGCGATTTAGCCGATCGCATCAATGCCACCGTTCTCAAATTCAAGGCAAAGGCGGGAGAAAGCGGTCGTTTGTACGGTTCGATTACCTCGGCCATGATCGCCGATGCTCTGGAAGAAGCAATTGGGCGAGAGATTGATCGACGTCGTATTCGTCTGGAACACTCCTTGCGCGAGTTGGGCGAACACGAAATCACCATGCACATTGCTCAGGATGTCAATGCTGTGTTCAAGGTGGTTGTCGAGCCCGAAGGTGAATTGGAGAAGGATATGCTCACAGAAGAAGAGCTCGAAGCTGCCGCTATCGAGCAGGGAATAGAAGAAGTCGAAGAAGCTTAGTTTTCTCTAGTTGATCCGGTTGTCCTCCTTGTAAAGCCTCGAGCAAATCATTGCCCGAGGCTTTTTCATGAAGGCTCATCTGCAAGTAGATGAACCGTGCGC
>JAADFV010000448.1:12273-23994 GCA_013152695.1 Chloroflexota bacterium
AAGACGGCGCCGCCTCCAACCGGCCTGGTTTTCTGGGTTACTGGTTTACAGGGTTACTGTGCTGCGGGTCTACATTGATGTCAATCTGTATACTATTTTCAAAGTAGCCAGATGGTATTTGCCGGCAAGGGGGAAGCATCCTCAAGAAAACGGCGACTTAGTCTTTTTCGCTTGCGCGGACAATCATCACCGGGCAGGTGGCATGGGCCATAACCTTTTGGCTGACGCTACCCAGCAATAAACTGGCGACAGTGCCAAGGCCACGGGCGCCCATGATGATCAGATCGACATTTTGCACTTCTGCCACGCGCAAAATGGCATCGGCAGGAGGGCCTTCCAGAATTTCAAGGTCGACATTAATTCCCTCTGATTTCAGGGCTTCAGCCGCCGGTTCCAGGATTTCCTCAGCCTTTTCTACATGACGGGCAATGGTTTCGGAAAGACCTGGTTCGCCGAGGTACTCGGGGACTTTAGGGTGAGCATGAACGAGGATAACTTGGGCACCGGTGAGTTTGGCCAGCTCTTGGCCACACTTTACCGCCTCTTGGGCCGCTTGTGAAGCATCAACAGCAATGAGAATTTTCTGAAACATTATCGTCCCTCCTTTGGTGGGAAGTTTGCAGACAATTAGGCTTGGCAGCAAATCATTTATTGCTACATCTCTAGTGTAGCAAGGATTGATTGGAAAAGCATTTGAAAACAATGACAAAGGCTAAAAAATAGGCCTTATTCCCCTGACTTGAAGGCAATTCTCTGCTTATCAAGCGGCCAGAATGCCTTCAATAAGCATAGGTGGTATTATTTTGTACCGTACTGACGGCTTTGGCCCTTTGCTATCGCTTTCGCCGAAGCCTCTGGCATCATGCCTGTGCTGTTTGAAATTGCCACCGATAAAAATCGATCCAGGTCCCGTTTTTCCTGCTGTGTCACGACCGCAAGTTCATCTGCACGCACAAGGACATAAGGGAAATGGGTGCCTTCACAATCATCGAATATTGCTGTTTGAACTTTATCTACCAGCTCGGGTTGCCGGGCAGCCCATTCCGGAAGATCGATGCGGACAATCCGGGCATCTTCTACGTCTGCACTGCGGGCGACATTCATATAAAAGAAACATATACGCTGACCGGCATTCCTGAAATCTTCCCGGTTGACTTTGGCCGTGGAGGCAAAAAGTGCCGAGCGCTGATTCGGAGCCAGTAAGGCGCTAAAAAGCATCCTGTCTGTCAAGGCCCGATAATCGTTCTCTTGCACCCGCTCCCGCGTGATTTCATCTGGTTGCAATCGCGCAACCCACAGTAAGCGCACAACATTAGCCGAACGCGGTCTTCCCACAAAGCCGATGGGAATGGCATGGGCTTGTTGGATGGTTTGGAGCTGGGCAATGTAAGATTCCAATAGTTGGCGTTTATCTGCTGTCGTTTCTCTCTCACCCAACCACATCATCAACTGCCCATCTTTCATCGCCAATACAAGTTGCTCCAGATCACCTCCCCAGTGACGCCGTTCAGCCTGGGCTAAATGGGCCAGCATACGGATTTCAGCAACTTCACGGCGAGTATTGACCCATTCATTCCCAATTAGATTTTGGCCCTGCTCGTAGAGATCGGCCTCTTGGAAAAAGAGCTGTGGCTCCGTTTCAACGATCGGCGCCTCACCGCTTCCCACCCGCAAGACAATCGAGCCGATGTTGAGCAAATAATAAAGCACCGGTCCATGACGGTCGGGATAGATCTGTGATCCATCCACTCCAATCAGACTGACGTTGGTAACAGCTACTTGGGGACGGTGTCGTCGATCAAGGGTGTTTTCCAGGGGTTCGGCGCCACGCCAGGTGCTGTCAGCCTGAATTGTCGCTCTAATCTTTTCTGACAGCGCTGCGTCCACGGCGATCTCTGATAAAGCTGCCCGTGCATCTCGAGCCAGCTTGTTGTATTTCAGCTTGCGCTCAGCAGCATCTTGGCCCAATAGGTCGACTTTATCGAGCAGTTTCCGTAATTCGAGCATGAGGGTTTTGGAGAAAAACTAGAACATATTTTCGGGAATCATATCATAAATCTCTCTTTTCGGCAAAGTCCCTGCATAATAGACGGCAATTTCAAATCTGGCCTCCATTGGCTTGTTTTTTCCTGCAGGGTAAGCGACTTCGCTATGATTGCTCGTGCCAAAATCACGGCCACTTTCGCATGAAGAGTTGTAGCAAGCTGTAAGTGGCGCTCCAGAGCCTGCCTATCGCCTATTTTCGCCGTCGCCTGATACCTTCTCCCTTCAGATCATCGATGATACCCAGGCCATAACGCAGTACCAGTTTTAGAGCATGTTTGTGCACAAACCGCGCATCCCGTCGCGTGGGGATCGGCACCACCGATCCTGTTTCTAAGGCCAGGCGTAAATCCTGGGCGGTATGACCGGCGAAGGCAGTGCGGGCATTGCCAATGGCGGAGAGCATGTGGGCGTCGGAACAGCCGATGGCTGCTAAGCCCGTTTCCCATCGTAACTGCTGTGCCCCCTCATTTTGACGCAGACTTATTTGCGAGCCGTTCTCTGCTTCGATACCGGCTAACAAACCGGGATAGTGCTCGACGATTTGGCGAAGACGTTTGGCGCCAATGCTCTTGGCCAGAGGATCGAGAGGATGTGCCGCAAAGGGGAGACCGCCATATACACGTACCCGTTCAGCGGTTTCGACAAAAGACATGTCTGCTGCCACAGGAGTTTCTAAAAAGAGAGCCAATAAGTGACCTTCCCGCGTGGAAATCTCCAGGCCGGGGATAGCGTCAATGCGATAATCTTGCGCGAGATCGCAAGCGCGGAGACTGCTATCCAGGTAATCATGATCGGTGATTGCGATCACATCCAGGTCTGTTCGCGCTGAGGCATAATACAAAATAGCCTCGATACTGGCCGTACCATCGCTATGCAAGGAGTGAATGTGGAGGTCGGCAAAACCCATAAGAGGGGTGAAGGGGGGCCAATCGCTGGGAAGGGGCAGGGAACCCAGCGATTGGCAGGATTGGTGATATCAGTCGCGTTTGAATTCGCTATAATTGGTTTGGCGGTAATGCGAACCACCTACACCTTCGATATCCAGCATGGCACTGACTTTTAAGGGGAGACCAAAGAGCTTGATGAAGCCCTCGGCATCCTTCTGATTATAGACATCATCTTCATCAAATGTCACATAGTCTTCACGATAGAGGCTGTACGGGCTCTTGCGCCCTACCAAAATGGCATTTCCTTTGTAAAGCTTGAAACGAGCAGTGCCAGTTATGTTCGTCTCTGTGGTCTGTACGAAAGCATCGAGGGCTTCACGCAGGGGAGTAAACCACTGGCCGTTATAGACGAGTTCGGCATATTTGAGGCCAATTTGTTGTTTATAGTGTAAAGTTTCTTTATCGAGACAGAGCTGTTCCAGGGCGGCGTGTGCTTCATACAGCAAGGTACCCCCGGGTGTCTCGTAAATACCGTGTGACTTCATGCCTACGAGGCGGTTTTCAACGAGATCGATACGGCCAATCCCGTGTTTAGCTCCTAACTCATTGAGGATCTCGACAATTCCTACTGGACCGCGGGCAACACCGTTTACACGTACGGGAATACCACTTTTGAAGTCGATTTCGACATATTCAGGCTCATCCGGGGCTTTTTCGGGAGAGACGGTTACAGTGTACATCTCCTCTTCGGGTTCATTCCAGGGGTCTTCAAGCAATCCCCCTTCGTGGCTCATATGCCAGAGATTGCGATCTCGGCTGTAAATCGATTTTTCGGTGGCGGCGACAGGTACATTGTATTCAGCGGCATAGGCTAAGGCGTCTTTCCGCCCGCGAATGTCCCACTCTCGCCAGGGCGCGATAATTTTAAGCTTGGGATTCAAGGCCATGACGGTAAGCTCAAAGCGCACCTGATCATTGCCTTTACCTGTGGCGCCGTGGGCAACGGCATCCGCTCCTTCGAGCTCGGCAATTTCGACCAGGCGTTTGGCAATGAGGGGCCGCGCCATCGAGGTGCCGAGAAGATATTTACGCTCATAAACGGCCCCGGCCTGCATGGTAGGAAAAACATAATCGGTGATGAATTCCATACGCAAGTCTTCGATATAGAGCTTGCTGGCGCCGGAAGCAATAGCTTTTTCTTCCAGGCCGGAAAGTTCTTCTTCCTGGCCCAGATTTGCGCTAAAACAGATGACTTCGCAGTCATAGTTATTGCGCAGCCAGGGAACAATGACGGAGGTGTCGAGCCCACCGGAGTAGGCGAGCACTACTTTTTTCACTTGAGAGCGAGGGGATGAATCAGACATTTCGAACTCCTAAGAATAATGATGGTGAGGGAAGCAAGAATGGCAGGGGGCATAGATCGTTTTCCGGGTACAAAAAAACCACGATGGATGCTTACATCGTGGTTGGGGAACGAGTCAAGGCCAGGGAGTAGGCGCGACGGTTGGGGTCAGGCTGAAAGCCTTACCTCGTTCCTCTGCGTCCTGGACCTGAAAAATATCAATGTCATAACTTCACTATAGCGGTATCGTTCAGGATTGTCAACTTAGGGCGTATCTCGTGGAGACTGTATCCGTTTAGTCGGTGCTGCATGAAAATTTCGCTGATTAAAGTGCGTCGCACCTGCCGAGGTGCGACGCACTTGGTTCGCGCCAACTAAATTGATACAGTATCGTATCTCGTGCCTAAGGGTGCAACTCCGCTTGCCGTAACTGAGCGAACGCGGGGCAATGACAAAACGGGGTGACTGCAGGCCAATAAGTGATGGAAAGGGCATGTGACAAAGCGTACCAGAAATAGCGATGATTGATCTTAGAGAGAAACGAGCCCTCTAGCGGAACTGTTTACAAAGGGCATTCGTCTGTTAAAATAATGTATTCTCTCTTCACGCATTGTCTTTTTGCTAGAGGATTTTGATCATGTCTTCGAGATTACTGTTACGTTTGCTCATTTTACTCCTTCTCTTTGCTGTTGTTTTAGTGGGGTGCAGTGGGATACTGGGCGGGAAAGCACCCGCCGGTCATCTCATTTACAGTGCTCCCACAAAGAAGACCGTCCCCATCGGTGAATTTTTACCCGGAACGGGTATTCAATATGTGGGGCCGGTGGAAGGCAAAGGGGCTGAGCTCATGATAGATGGCGAGCGCGCCTATAAAAAGGTGGCTGATAGTGTGGATTGGAAAGGATCACCTGTAGTCGGAGTTAAGTTGGATCTGGGTCAGCGTATCCTTTGGTATAATGAAGAGTCTTTGGGTTTGGGCGGATCTGTGAAGATTGATGTTGCTGATGTCAATCCTCAGCCTATTCAATACCTTCCTGATACTCCCATCCATTATGCTATTCCCACCACATACCGGGTCAAAGTCGGGGAGACTGTTCCCGGTACGCTTTTGCGCATCGAAGGAATTGATCCGGAAAAAGGTGTCGAGTTTTCAGGATTCACTGAGGACCAGTACCGTTACCGTAAAGTGGCCGATTCTTTACAGTGGGAGGGCAGCTTGCGACCGGGCGTCGCCCTTTCGTTGGTTCTACGCGTGGCCTGGATACGTGATGGCAAGGTACAATTGGCGGGGATTGCCAACATATTGATGACGCCTTAAATTATATTTGTAGCGAAGAGACCCGGCGCAACGCGCAGGCCAAAACGGATGAAAATGGGAGGCGGTGGATGGCGATTGCGAAGCCGCCCGGGAGCAGTTCGCGCCGCGCACAGACCAAGTGTAGCCCGGAAAACCTCTAAACCGGAAAACCGGGATGGGGCGGCTTCGCCCATAATCGGCCTGGTTTCTGGGTTACTGGTTTCCTGGGCTATTGTGCTATGGCTCTACATTGAAATCAATCTGCGTCCTATTCACGAAGCAGCAATTGTGCTACAATAGTGACATCTTGAAGATGCTTGTTGTGGCTATTTCCTTGAAACTTTGCCTGCTCTGAAACGTAGAATATCATGAGTCAGAGACGGCAATCTACGGGAGGATTGACGTCTATTGGCAGGTTGGTTACCCCAAATGACTCCCTCACCTTATTTGATTTACGGAGCGTTGTTACTTATGAACCGCAAGACAATACGCTGGGTATTTTTAGTGCTTGTTCTGCTCCTGGCCGTAGCTCTTCCCGTCTCCGCCCAGAGCAAATCACTGTATTGGGATCGTTTCGATGTTGACATCAGCGTAAACAAGGATGGCACGTTCGATGTCGCGGAAAAGCAAACGATTGTCTTTACCAGTGGAACGTTCACCTACGGATATCGCAGCATCGATACGCATCTTACCAGCAGCATCACAGATATTCGGGTCAGTGACGAGCAGGGGGATTATGTACAAAACAGCAGTAAATTGCCACGCACCTTCACCGTAACACCGAGCGGCACACGGCTGGAAATTCGCTGGTATTTCAAAGAAGCAGCAGATGAGAGCCGCACCTTTGTCGTAAGCTACCGTGTCCATGGTGGTTTGCGCTATTACGATGCCGGCGATCAGGTTTGGTGGGTGGCCGTGTATCCCGATCGCTCTTTCCCGGTCAACAACAGCGTCGTCACCATTCATGTGCCCGCGCCTGCCCGCATCGATAACTTTGATAGCTATTTCACTCCCGCCGACATGGAGCAGATCGACGACCAAACGGTGCGTTTAACGGCCAAGGAACGCATTCCTCCCAATCAGAGTTTTGAAGTGCGAGCCCAGTTTACGCATGGGGTCGTGGCCGGTAAGCCTGCGGCCTGGCAACAGGCCGAAGATGAACGCGCCGCCGAGCTCGAACGCCAGGCTGCATATGATGAAAAATGGCGTCCCCTCGTCAATTTGATCGTGGGTGCGATTTCTCTCATGCTGTTATTGCTGGCACCGCTGGCGGTTTACCTTATTTGGTATTTACGGGGTCGTGATGTTCAGACCGATTTTGCTGCCGAATATTTGCCTGAGCCACCTTCAGATTTGCCACCGGGTATGGTGGGTACCTTGCTTGATGAGACGGCAGACATGGAGGATATCCTCGCTACACTCGTGGATTTGAGCAGGCGCGGCTATATCAAGATCGAGGAATTGGCCCCAGAAGAAGTGGGGATATTCGGTCGGGGTGTGGGCGATTTTGAGTATACGCTTCTCAAAGAACCAGGTGATGAGCTCAGACCCTATGAAAAAGAACTGATCAAAGCCCTCTTTGGCACAAAGAAGAAGCGAAAACTCTCCGATCTCAAGGCAAAATTCTACACTTATCTCCCCAAACTCCGAAAGTCCTTGTACAACGAAGTGACCGAATCTGGTTACTTTGCCGCCAATCCAGAGCAAGTCCGCAATCGCTGGAGCGTATTAGGCGTATTGATGTTGATATTTACAGTAGTCTTTGCTTGCATTGTCTTGAGTGTATTGAGTCCTTATACGGATTTGGCGATCTTCTTACCTGTCGGCCTGGGGATTTTCTCCTTCGGCCTCATCATTATCGCCCGCTTCATGCCTCGCAAGACGGTCAAGGGAGCAGAGCAAGCGGCGCGCTGGAAGGCCTTCCGCACTTACCTCGAAAACATCGACAAATATACCGATCTGAAACGTGCGACAGAGCTATTCGAACGCTATCTTCCCTATGCCATCGCCTTCGGTTTGGAAAAAGAATATCTCAAAACCTGGGAGCGGGTACCGGAAACCCCCATACCGAGCTGGTATGCTCCCTATCCTCGTCCCATGATATACGGTTACGGCACTCCGGGGCGCGTTCCCGGTCAGGCTTCACCCGCAGCTCGCCCCGCCGAAGGGGGGGGAGGAATGCCCAGCCTGGGTGACGCCAGTCGTGGTATGACTACGGGACTGGCCGGTATGAGTGCGGGCTTTACAGGTATGTTATCCAGTGCTGCCAGAACGCTATCGAGTCGCCCCCAACCCAGTGGTGGCAGCGGCTGGTCCTCTACGCGCGGAAGCTCAGGAGGAGGCGGCTTCTCCGGCGGTGGTTGGAGTGGCGGCGGTAGTTTCGGCGGTGGTGGTGGCGGTGGCGGCGGTGGCGGCTTCGGCTGATTGTCCCTCTCCTCTTTTCTTACTTACCCACAATTATCTCAGGAATCAGGATCGACTTACTATGAACATTGGCAGAATCTCTGGCATTATTCTCATCGTTGCCGCCCTTTTGATTGCTCTCGCCTCTGCCGTTCTGCTCGGCGTGCAGCTAAAAACCGAGGCCAACGCCACCGTGGGTGGTCAATTATTGGGCTTTGTGCTCATTTTCATCTTCGTGGTGGTGCCGTTGGCGGGCGTGGGTGGCTTTCTTTTGTGGCGCGGTCGCGGTGAGGAAGCACAAATGGCCAAAGCCCGTGCCGAGCGTACTATCCTCAACATGGTCCTTACTCAAGGTAAAGTTCGACTCGATGAAATTTCTCTGGAATTAGATAAGCCACGAGATGAGGTCGAAGACCTTGTACGTGATCTCGTCGGCAAACAACTATTTACCGGTGCCATCAATTGGAAAGATGGTATCCTTTTTTCTAAAGAAGCATCACAGCTCAAAGCCGATCACAAATGTCCCAATTGCGGCGGTCAATTAGAACTGGCCGGCAAAGGAATGGTGATTTGCCCCTACTGTGGTGCCGAGGTCTTTTTACACTTAGACTAACCATTCGCTCATCGGCCCCACGTGACCGTTGATGATTCGCCATTCAAGAAGGAGGCACATATGACCTTACTCGACAAAGCCAAAGCTGGCATGGGCTCGATTGAAAGGACAATCAGCGGGCTCCCTGTACTGCGTGATTACCGCGAAAAAGAACTCAGGCGTGAGGCCGATCGTCGTCTTCGCCGGCGTATAGCCCGGCGACTGGAGTCGTCTCGTCGTAAGCTCACTAGCTTACAACGCGATCTTGTTACAGCAGGACAACTACATGCTTTACCTGAACTGGAACGCGCTGTCGGTCGCATCCAACTGCTTATCGATCGGATCAAAACCGCAGCTTCGGGCTACGCGGGCTTCTTCGATGCAGAAAAAGTACGCGAAGATGAGCTTCAGGAAATAATCAATTTCGATGAAGCCATTAGCCAGCGTATCCCTGAGATCAATGCCCACATCGATGCCCTCAATCAGGCAATCCAGACCGGTGAGGGCTACGACGAAGCTCTGACCACGCTCATGAATGCCTTGAACGAACTTCATGAGCAATTCGATCAGCGGCAAGAGGCGATTAACGCTGCGACCGAGTAATCTGTTCGGCTCATCCCATCGTCCAAATCTACAGCTACTTTATTTCATAGGAGAAAACCACTATGCCTCGCATTTTTGATATCATTCAAGCACCCGACCAGCGTCCTGACCAACTCGTCCTTCGCGTTCCCCCGCAAGGGTGGGGCGATATTCGTCTGGGTTCACAACTGGTGGTAGGGGAGAGCCAAAACGCGGTCTTTTTCCGGGACGGCAAGGCTCTGGATACCTTTGGCCCCGGCCGGCACACCCTCACAACTGCCAACATTCCCCTCCTTATCAACCTGCTCGGTAAGCTTTTCGATGGGGAATCTCCCTTCAAGGCCTCTGTTTACTTTGTGAACATGGTCGATTTGCTCGATCAGAAGTGGGGAACGCCTGAGCCTATCGCCCTCCGCGACAAGGACTTGGGTATGGTTCGTCTCCGCGCTTTTGGCACCTATTCCATTCGTGTGGAAGATGCGCAACGATTTGTCGCCCAGATTGTGGGCCAACGCGGCTATTACAGCACCAGCGAAATCACCAACTGGCTGCGTGGCCAGCTAATTGCCGGATTTACTGACCTCCTTGGCGAAACGAAGGCAAGCTTGTTTGATCTTCCGGCCCTGGTGGATGAACTTGGGGTTGCACTCAAAGCCAAGGTCTCGGAGTCCTTCTCCCAATCAGGCATCACGCTCAAACAGGTTTTCGTACAATCGATCAGTGCCACGGAAGATACCCTCAAAGCGATTGATGAGCGTGCTGCCATGGGAGCTATTGGTGACATGAACGCCTATCTTCGCTTCAAGGCCGCCCGTGCCCTGGGTACAGCTGCCGAAGGTGTGGGTCAAGGCGGAAGCGGGGGTGAAGGCGTGGGAGCAGGTTTAGGCCTGGGTGCAGGCATCGGCATGGGGGCAGGACTTGGGGGCATGATTGCTCAGGCCATGCAAGGGGCCATGCAACCGGCACAACAGGCTCCAGCCTCTTCCTCGACTCCGGCGACACCCCAAAGCAAAAGCGAAATTCAGGCGCTGCTTGACAATCTCGATTTGCGTTTGGCCAATGGCGAGATCAGTGAAAGCGTCTACGAACGGCTGGTTTCCAAATGGGAAAAACGTCTGCAAGAGATGGAATAGTGGCTGTTAGCTGATTGACCGGGCTCTTCTGTCCCCAGGGCGCGTTTCAACTAGGGAACAGCTTCCTGGGGGACAGGATGCGAGCCTTTCGCTCGAACAAGAATGACGCACCTGCCAGGTGCGTCATATTTTAGAAACTAGGCGCCGTAATGCATCTACCCAAGTCACGTTCACGTATTTTCGGAAAATAACAATGTCCGATCATTTTTCTCAAACTTTAGAACAATACGCCCGTCTGGCCATTCAGGTCGGCCTGAATCTTCAGGCGGGCCAGCGTCTATTTATCAAAGATGCCCCTGTCGAAGCTGCTCCTTTCATTCGCCAGCTCGCCGAGCAGGCCTATCGTGCCGGGGCGCGCCTGGTCAACATTTATTGGCAAGATGACGCCATTGAATTAAGTCGTTTTCGATATGCGCCACGTGATTCTTTCAATGAATATCCCACCTGGCTGAGTGATGGTCTATTGCAAGCCGCTCAAGCGGGGGATGCCATCCTCTCCCTTCGCGGCAGCGATCCCGATCTTCTCAAGGATGCTGATCCCGAACTGGTGGGGTTGGCACAAAAGGTGCGTTGGCAGCACCTGCGCCCGGCCCTGGACATCACAGGTCGTAATGGCACAAACTGGTTGGTGGTTGCTGCACCGGTGCCAGGTTGGGCCGCGAAAGTCTTTCCCGACCTGAGCTCCGAGCAGGCCTTGGCCAAGTTGTGGGAGATGATCTTCCATATTTGCCGCCTGGATCAACCCGATCCAGTGACTGCCTGGAAGGAACACATCGCCCAACTGGCGGCACGACGGGACTACATGAATGAACGGCGTTATACGGCTCTTCATTATCGCGGCCCCGGCACCGATCTCAAAATCGGCCTGCCCGATGGACATCTTTGGAAAGGCGCCAGTAGCTTTACTCAAAATGGCATCGAGTTTATCGCCAATATGCCCACAGAAGAGATATTCACAATGCCCCATCGCTCCCGCGTGGAGGGAGTGGTCACCGCCTCGATGCCTCTGAGCTATAACAGCACTCTGATCGAAGACTTTAGCCTTACTTTTGCCGAAGGTCGCGTGGTGAAATTCTCGGCGCGTCGCGGCGAAGAAGTTCTCCGGAAACTGATCGAAACAGACGAAGGGGCCGCTCGTTTAGGTGAAGTCGCGCTCGTTCCTCATAACTCTCCCATTGCCGATACCGGCATCCTTTTCTATGATGGCCTCATCGACGAGAATGCTGCCTGTCACCTTGCTTTGGGCAGTGCTTATCCCATCACCCTTCAGCAAGGTGAGTCCCTCAGTACCGAGGACTTTATCGCCGCCGGCGGCAACAAGAGTTTGGTCCATGTCGATTTCATGGTCGGTTCCAACCGGCTCGATATCGATGGTATTCGCCAGGATGGTGTTGTCGAAGCGATTTTCCGCCAGGGCGAATGGGCTTTTACCGTCTAAA
>JAADFV010000449.1 GCA_013152695.1 Chloroflexota bacterium
TGCGGCATGTCGCGGCGATAACCAGCCCAAATCAGGTGAGAAGCGATTCCCAGTTCCTGCGCCAGGGACTGTAGCGCCTGCAGGCGCCAGGCTTCACCCGGTACCGGGCCTCCTACAATCACACCGCGCAGTTGTGGCGCCTGGGAAATAGCCTCAGCCAGGGCACGCAAGAACAACTCCTGCCCCTTCCAGGCAGAAATCCGTCCGATCACGCCTACCAGAACCTGATCAGAGCTCGTCGTCCACATTTCGCGTAAGGCATGGCCATCGTTGTCTGGATGGTAGACTTCTGTGTCGACGGCGTCGTAAATGACAGAGAGCCTGGGCGCCAGACTTGGTTGATCAGCAAGAAGATGGGAGGCAACAGCCTGGCTGATCGCTACGACGCGGTCGCTTGAACGCGCCACCATAAAGGCGATCCATTTTCGTAACCAGGATGGTTGTGTGATGATTTCATGAACGTGCCAAAGATGGGGAAGATGAACTTGCCGCCTTACAAGGGCTCCGGCCATTACTGCCGTGGTATTGGAGTGAAGGAGGGTGGGGGTAGCAGAGGCAAGGAAGGGGCGAACACGTCGCGGAGCAGCAATGACGCGACCTAGCAGCGCCGGAAGTCTTGCCGGCGAAAGATATCTTCGCCTCAGTACAGGCAGATCTACGGCATGATGCTCAATCCCCGCAGCCTCTAGTTCCCGGCTAAGTAAGCCTTCGTAGGCAATATCGGTGGGGGTGAGGACAAGTGGCCGGAAACGACGAGAATCGAGTCGACTTACAAGATTGAGAAGTACGACATCTGAGCCGTACAATTCGTCGGAGCTGTGGATATAGATAATGGGTGTTGGCGTCATGCCTCCCTCTCCCGTAAAGGTGAATCACGAAGCACTCTCGCCCCCGCTGCCAATAAACCGGCATGCACCCAACTGGCACTGAGCCAAATACCATCGGTCGATTGATAAGCCAGCCCCCACAACACCAGCAGGCTGATACTCAACCCCAACAGCGTCATCCGATCCAGCCTCATCCGACAACTCCGTAACGTCTTCAGTACCGGCAAGAACAACGACAGGACAAAGCCCAGGAACAGAGATAGTCCGATCAGTCCGGTTTCTTGCAGCAAGCGAAGGGTGAGATTGCTGATCCAGGCAGGATGGGCGCGCAGTTCACCATGAATATCGTAAAAAGAGCCCGGCCCCCAGCCTGTAAGCGGCTGAAGACGCCAATCATCCAAGGCCAATACCCAATCGGATAGCCTTGCCGAGAAAGTCGCGTCGCTGCTAAGATTGAGGAAGGATTGAATTCGATCCACAAAAGGCCAGGAGGAAGGAAGCATGGGCGCAATGGCAGCGATACTAAAGATCAGGAATGGCGCCGCGGCAAGGAAAAGCAAAAAGCGATTTACCGTGTGCCAGGCATTCCAGGTATAGACCATCCATAAGAGAGCAATTCCTGCGGCAAACATCAACCAGGCCCCGCGCGACAGGCTGAGGAAAAGAGCCAGAAGCAGAATGATCAAACCGGCGAGACGGAGGAGTGGTTTAAGAAAATTTCCGGTGAGAATCTTGCCTGGTGCCAGCAGGGTGCGGACGTTTGGAAGCCGGAGTCCTTGCGCTAAGATCATGGCAGACAACACAATTGCCCAGGAGGCTGTGTGGCTGCCGAAAAGATTACCCTCTTCGAAGGTGCCGTAGGGAATGGGTTCTGTAAAATTCCATGCCACTTGTACGCCCAGATTGATACCGGTGGGATAGAGGGCACGAGCGACAATGCCAAAAGCTGCTTCTGCGATACCGGCTCCCAAAAAGATAAGAACAGCCAGGTGCCACTGTCTGCGGTCGGAAATAAGATTGATGATGAGGATAAAGGTGAGGGCAAGTAAAGAAAGGCGGATGGAATTTTGGATACCGGTAGAGAGGCGGGGACTGAAGAAAAGGCCGGAGATTACATTCATCCCCCACCAGGCCAGAGCAAACCAGGCCGCCAGGGGCATACGTAAGCGCCCTCGTTGAATGAGGAGCTGGAATCCTCCCAGGGCCGCTACTGCCAGGGCGGCAATTTGTTCCGGCCGAATAGAAACGGGGCCAACATCAAAGCGATAGCGGGTCAGCAAGGCTGCTACAATGAGGGTGGTGACGCCACTCAAGGGCCAGCCAGCTACAAGGAAGAAAAAAGCAGCAATACCGCTGATAGCCATACTTGTAAGCAGCCAATTCTGGCCAAGAAACCAGGGTACAGCCCCCAAAAATACTCCCATGCCCGCAGCCAAAAGCAGCCAGGGGAACCCTACCCTTGCTTCTTCGGCAAGATTATGGGGTATGAATCCTGTTTTTTTCATGCTCCATTCTCCGGTATTTGCCGGTATTTTAGGATTTTGGCAGGGACACCACCGACGATAGCCCAGGAGGGGACATCTTTCGTCACTACGCTACCCGCAGCCACTACGGCACCGTGCCCTATGCGTACACCGTCCAAAACCAGCACCCCTGATCCCAACCAGACATCATCCTCGACAACGATGCCCTCATTAGTCACACCTTGGGACTTCATGGGGATATCAGTGCGGGTAATGACATGGTTTTCGGAATGAAAGCGCACACCTTGTCCGATGAGGACATAGTTGCCAATGGTCACACCGCCCGCGGCTCCCACAAAACAGTAATCGCCAAGATTGGAATCATGGCCGATGCGAAAGCCCTTGCCCAGATGGGTAATCACACCGGTACATTCGATCACAGAAAAACGGCCGATCGACACGTTATCACCCAGCCAGACTCCTTCGCGGCTGAGAGCATCTATTTTGACATCATCTTCCAGGGTGACGCTCTTGCCGACATGGAGCCGGTGGCTGTTCAATAGCTGCACACGTCTTCCTACAAACAAGGAACCCCCACACTCTGCCAGGGTAAGGCGACGTAATATCCCCCGACAATAAGCCAGGCCGCGCTCTTTGATCAGAGTGAATAGGCCACTCAACGGAAGTTGTGGATCGATGGTATAATGCGGGTCACGCTTTAACTGGCGGATGAATGATTGTAGAATCGTACGTAGCATACAGAGTACTCCCCTTCCATTGTAACGAGAGCTTATCGATTCGACAACGTTGGTGATGTCGTTTTTGCTTCAAGTTTTCCGGTTATTATCAATAATTCGCTTTCCGTGAAAAATCTCTGACCTACCACGATATTCACAGACTCCCTATGACTGAGGCTAAGGATAGTTCTATGCAGACAGAACAAGTACTCATGATCATTATTTTAGACGATTTGTCTCGTCTACCTGATCTCCTGGAAAAATTGTACGAAGCCGGTGTCCCCGGCCTTACGGTGATGAATAGTGCTGGAGGCAGGAAGACACAGTCATGGCTGGCAGATGTAGGCCTGGGCGGGCTGGCGCGCTTATTTCAGTCGCACGAAAGTGCCCAACGAACACTGCTTTGTCTCATGCCTGCCTCCCAACTCGATACAGCCATCGCTGCCGCCGAGCAGGCGGTAGGGGGGTTTGGCCGAGAAAACAGTGGCGTCCTCTTTACGATCCCTGTGGGGCGGTCGCTTGGCCTGGAAAAGCGTGTCCTTCCTCCCAAGACAACTACAAAACCAGAAGTTTCGAGAGAAGATCGGGTATTTCGTGAGTATCCTGTGGCCAAAGCGCTGGCGCTGCAGGAGATTCAGCCGGTTATCGTCCCAGCAAATGCTTCGTTGGAAGAGGTTGCTGCAGCTTTGCTGAAGAGTCCTGCCGCCCATGTCGCTGCTGTCGTCAGTAGTTCAGAACATCTTTTGGGATTAGTAACCTTACGCGGACTGGCAGATCGAATCTTTTTGGGCATTATGCCAGAGCTCTTTGTCAAGGAAATTCATGACCGCGAACAGGCCCTTGCCTTTTCGGCAATGACAAAAGTACGCTCTGTGGCAGATTTCATGATAGAGCCTGTCTCCGTACAGGAGCATGACCCCGTGAGTAAAGCCTTCAAGTTGATGCATGAACACCAACTTTCGGGATTACCCGTGGTGGATAAACAAAATCATGTCATTGGTTTTTTGAGTCTATTGGAATTATTGGCCCTTGAACTGCAGAGTGTAAAAACACGATGAATGATGTACTCCTCGCTGTCGCCATTTTTGTCATTGTCTATGGTGTGATCGTTTCTGAAAAAGTCGATCGTATGGTGGCAGCGCTCTTAGGCGGCATGGTCATGATCCTCCTGGTTTCTGGCTACGACCAGGAGATTGCCTTCCACGCTATTGATCTCAATGTAATTTTCCTTTTGACCGGCATGATGATCATGGCCAATATTTTGAGCGAAACCGGCGTCTTTCAGTGGCTGGCAATAACAGCTGTCCATGTTGGTGGTGGCAATCCGGTACGAGTCATGCAGGTGCTGGCTATCGTAACTGCGGTCGGTTCGGCGTTTTTAGACAATGTTACAGTTGTGGTGCTGATTGCTCCGGTTACGCTTTTTGTAGCATCCACCTTAGAAGTCAGTCCGGTGCCGCTGCTTATTTCAGAAGTATTGGCCTCGAATATCGGCGGTGCTGCCACCTTGATCGGCGATCCCCCCAATATCTTGATCGGCAGTGCTGCCGGAATCGATTTCGCCACATTTATGTGGAATATGGGACCGTTGGTCGTTATTCTCCTCTTGGTTTTTGTCCTGATGATTCCGCTTCTGTTTGGTCGCTCCCTGTCCTATTCGGCAGAAGCTTCGGCTCGGGGCCAGGAGTTACGAACCGAAGGCTTGATCTCTGATCCGGTGCTGCTACGGCAATCCTTGATCGTTCTGGGCATAGTTATCCTTGGTTTCCTCTTGCATAGCATGCTTCAACTGGAAACAGCGACGGTGGCTTTGACCGGAGCCGCCCTTCTCCTTTTATGGACAAGGCGAGATCCTCATCAGATCATGAAAGATGTGGAATGGTCGACTTTATTCTTCTTTGTTGGCTTGTTTATTCTGGTAGAGGGTTTGGTCTTTGTTGGTGCCATTGAAATTGCTGCAAGCTGGCTCTTCCGCGTTACCGGAGGCAGTCTTCCTGTGACATCCATGGTTTTGTTATGGGTATCGGGGGCAGCAAGTGGCATTATCGACAATATCCCCTACACGGCCACTATGATTCCTTTGATTAAAAGCCTGGGAGAAGCAGGGATGAATACCGGCCCCTTATGGTGGGCACTGGCCATCGGTGCTGATATGGGGGGAAATGCTACACTGGTAGGGGCTTCGGCCAATCTTGTCGTGGCGAGCTTTGCTGCCCGCAGTGGACATAAGATTTCGTTCCTGCAATTTTCCTTGTATGGCTTAGTTACGACGTTCATTACGCTTGTTTTAGGCTCAGTCTATCTTTGGCTGCGCTACTTGCTCTAATGGCAGGTGTCTTATGCGGATAGGGATTGATGTACGCTTGGTACACTATCGCAAGGCTGGAATCAGCTGGTATACATTACGCTTGTTGCAAGCGTTAGCTCAGATCGATCACGAGAATGAGTATGTTTTGCTTCAGCATAGAAAGCAGGTCGAGGCACTGCTTACCGCCCCGAATTTCTCGGTAGCAACCCTCATGACCCCACCCCACTTTCGTTTCGAGCAATGGCCACTGAGTCTGGAAACACTATTTTTGGACCTCGACCTCATTCACAGCCCCGATTTCATCCCTCCCTTACATAATCGAATTCCAGCCGTTATTACTGTGCACGATCTGGGATTCTTGCTCTATCCCAATTTTGTCACGGCTGATGCCGCCCGTTACTATGGACAAACCGAACTGGCTGTCAAGCGCGCCAGTCGCATCATTGCCGTGAGCAACTCGACTCGCACCGATTTAGTCAAGCTGTTAGGCACACCAGAATCAAAAATAAGTGTGATCTACGAAGCAGCCGATCCCTTGTTCAAACCCATTTCTGTGAAGGAAGCACGACAATGTTTACGCGAGGCCCAGATCAGCATTCCCGAACAATTCATCTTAGCGGTCGGCACTATCGAACCGCGCAAGAACCTGGGTACACTATTGCGGGCCTATCTTCGTCTCAGAGCCGATTATGGACTCAAATTGCCGTTGGTCCTGGCCGGTGAACCTGGATGGCTGTTCGATGACATCCAGACCTTTGTACAACAGCAGCAACTGGAAAAAGATGTATTCATTATCGGACGGATAGCAGGAAACGAAGAACTACGGGCGCTTTACAATCTTGCCACCATGCTTGTCCATCCCGCTTTCTACGAAGGATTTGGCCTGCCACCTTTGGAATCGATGGCCTGTGGTACGCCGGTCGTCTGCTCTAATGCAGGAAGTCTGCCAGAAGTGGTGGGTGATGCCGCTTTGATGGCTCCCCCTGAGGACGTCGAACGTTGGACGCTGGCGATTCTACGCATGGCTCAAGATGCAGACTTGCGCGAGGAGTTTCGGCAGAAAGGGTTAGAGCGTGCCCGCCAGTTTTCCTGGGAAAAGGCAGCAGAACAGACACTCCAAGTCTACCAGCAAGCGGTAGAACGGTATTGAAAGGTGTTGACGTGAGTACCGAAGCCATTATTCGCGTGTACGGACATGAATGGGCTCAGAAATTGCTCCGGGCGGCAATTCTGGCACAACGTACCAGTCATGCCTATTTATTCACGGGCCCAGATCATGTGGGTAAAACGACATTAGCCCGCGCTTTTGCCCAAGCCCTCACCTGCGACTCTCCCCACCAGCAGGGATTGGGGGCCTGTGGCCAGTGCCGTAGTTGCCGCCTGGCGGCCACACAATCTCATCCCGACCATCGTTTCATTAGCCCAGACAAAGGACAAATCCGTGTTGACGCCATTCGCGACTTGATCCGCGAGGCCAATCTCTCCCCCGTTGAGGGGCGATTCAAGGTCTTCATCGTCCGTTCCTTTGATCAAGCCAACCTCAGTGCTGCGAATGCTCTGCTCAAAACACTGGAAGAACCCAGCAACACAACCCGGATTCTGCTCACCAGCAGCCAATCAGCCAGTTTGCTTCCGACCATTACTTCCCGTTGTCAGATCCTGCATCTACGCCCCCTTCCCCCAGAGATCGTTGCACAAGCTCTCGAAGAAAGATGGCAAGTTCCGGCGGACAAGGCCAAGTTACTGGCCGGGCTCAGTGGTGGGCGTTTGGGCTGGGCTGCAGAAATGGCCACCGATCCAGATTCCTGGCAAGAGTATCAGCAGCAAATACAGACAATGGAAACTGTGGCCCAACAAGGAATCGTGGAAAGAATGGCGTTGGCCGAAACCATGAGTCGCACAGACGATCTAGAACCTATCCTCCATACCTGGCTCTTGTTCTGGCGAGATGTGCTCTTTTTACAACAATCTGTTCCTCAATTTGTCCTGCATCGAGATCAATTACCGGTACTCGAGCGCCTGGCACAGCAAACCTCGAGTAATCAGGTACGGCGATTCTTAGCTGCCCTGATGAAAACAGCAGAATACACTCATAAAAATGTAAACCTACGGTTGGCCTTAGAATCGTTGTTGCTGAAAGTCCCCAAGGCGTCGTAAAATACGATTTGACACCGTGTTCCATTAGCGAACACGCCAAACCCTTACGCTCAAGAGAAAGCCTATGCCTCAGGTTGTTGGTGTTCAATTTCAACCTGTTACGAAAATATATCATTTTGATCCTCGTCAGTTTACCGATCTGCTACCTGGCGAATGGGTAGTGGTTGATACTGCCCGTGGCTATGAGATTGTGCAGGTGGTTGTTCCTCCCAAGGAGATCGACGAGGATGAGATCAATGGTCAGCTCAAGCCTGTCATTCGCCGCGCCACCTCACGAGACTTGTCCCAAAAAGCTTATTGGTCCTCTCAGGAAGAGGTAGCTCTGAATGTGTGTAAACGCAAGGCACGCGAGCACAACCTTTCGATGAAGGTGGTTCGCTGCACCTACAGCTTCAACGGCCGCCAGCTTCTAGTTGAATTTCTTTCTGATAAGCGAATCGACTTTCGCGCCTTGGTCAAAGATCTCGCCCATCACTTTAGTACCCGTATCGAGATGCGACAGATCGGTGTTCGTGATCAAGCCAAACAGATCGGCGGATTTGGGAAATGTGGGCGCATGCTTTGCTGTAGCGCATTTTTACGAGAATTTCATTCTGTTTCCATCAGAATGGCAAAAAATCAAAACCTACCTTTAAATCCTACAGATATTTCCGGGTCTTGTGGAAGATTATTGTGTAGTTTGGCTTATGAGGATGATCTTTATACCGAGATGCGAAAGCGTTTACCCAAGCGCGGGCAGCGTGTGGAGACAGCCGAAGGCATGGGCCGTGTCTTACACTTGAATATCTTGCTCGAGAAAGCCATCGTCGAATTAGATGGTGGCTCTCGCGTCGAACTCGCTGCAGCCGACCTGAATATTCCCGGTCAGGCGGAAGGACATTTTGGCAGTAAGCGCTAATGTCGGTGATTGTGGCTCAAATGATGGCCTGCTGCTATAATTATTTTGAATCCAATATTGGATTTTGTCCCTTCCAAACAAATCATTCTCAAGAGGAGCTTTTATATGAAAACCAACATTCTCGAATTGCTCGGTGATGAGGCAGCGTATCTGTTGGACCATACCTGCCAGGGTATTCCCAAAGAAATGATTCATGTGCCCGGCCCAGATTACATTGATCGTGTCTTCTCACAAAATGATCGATCACCGGTTGTGCTGCGTAATATGCAGACGATTCTTGGTCATGGTCGTTTGGGGGGCACGGGCTACGTCTCCATCTTGCCTGTCGATCAGGGCATCGAGCACTCGGCGGCTGCATCCTTTGCCCCTAATCCCATTTATTTCGATCCGGAAAACATCGTCAAACTGGCTATCGAAGGTGGCTGTAATGCTGTTGCTTCGACCCTGGGGGTGTTGGGAGCTGTCTCGCGCAAGTATGCCCACAAGATACCCTTCCTCGTCAAGATCAACCATAACGAACTTCTCACCTACCCCGCCATCCATGATCAGACTCTCTTTGCCAGCGTGCAGCAGGCATTCGATTTGGGTGCCGTAGCCGTGGGCGCTACCATTTATTTCGGTTCACAGGAATCTCGCCGACAGATTATGGAAGTCAGTGAGGCGTTCGCGTTTGCGCATGAGTTGGGTTTGGTAACCGTACTCTGGGCTTACCTTCGCAACTCAGCTTTCAAAAAAGATGGTAAAGATTATCATGTTTCTGCCGATTTGACGGGGCAGGCCAATCACTTGGGCGTGACCATTGAAGCAGACATCATCAAACAAAAACAGGCAGAAAACAACGGTGGCTACACAGCCATCGGCTTTGGTCGCACCAATCCTCTGGTTTACTCCAAGCTCACATCCGACCATCCCATTGATCTCACTCGCTGGCAGGTTGCCAATTGTTACATGGGCCGCATCGGCATGATCAATTCTGGCGGCGCATCGGGTGAGAATGACCTTGCCCAGGCCGTACGCACCGCCGTAATCAACAAACGTGCCGGTGGTATGGGGCTCATCTCTGGCCGCAAGGCATTTCAGAAGCCTATGGCAGAGGGTGTCAAGCTGCTACATGCTGTTCAGGACGTTTTTCTTGATGATTCGATCACAATCGCGTAATTGCTGTTTTTGCTGAATATACGAAAAGCCGCTGCTCAGGCCTGAGTAGCGGCTTTTTACTGCGGGGACAAAGTGGATTGTGCGGGTTTAGCGAATGTCTTTGACAAAGATATATTCCGCCATTGTTCTGTCTACGGTCACAGAGTCTTCACCAAGTGCCAGTACTAGTTTTTCGGAACACTTTTCATTGACAATGATTGGCGTAGCCGGATAGAGCCCTAAATGCCCAAGATAACGCAACAATTCGGGGTCATGGTCGCTGACCTCGGCAATGACGGCGGTTTGTCCTACAGATAAATCGCTGAGATGTGCCTGCCAGGTCTGCGTAAGTGTGCCCTCGCGAGTGGGGATGGGAGCACCATGGGGATCGATGGTGGGGAAGCCCAGAGCCCGATCCATCCGTTCCTCCAGGTCTTCGGATAGTACATGTTCCCATTTGTCCGCTTCCTCGTGTACTCGATCCCAGGGGACCCCCAGGGCTTCTGCAAGATAGAGCTCGATCAAACGATGATGGCGGATGACTTCCAGGGCAATTTTCTCACCGGCACTGGTCAGGCGTACGCCCTGGTATTTTTCATACTGAACCAGACTCAATTGCGCCAGTTTTTTGATCATGCCGGTGACCGAGGCCGGCGCAACTCCCATGCGTTCTGCCAGGACGGTGGTTGCCACCTTTCCCTGAGTGCGCTGGATTTCAAAAATGGTCTTCAGATAATCTTCGACAGCTTGCGTTTGCATGGGATGAAGTACAGAGTTTGGAATCAGGCTTTCTTTTAGGCTCGCCTAAACATACTATAATGGCATTTGCCTTCCCTGTCAACCTGTATAGTCTACCGGCCCGTGCATTCTTTGAGATTCCCATGGTTTCGGTATAATATCCATCTGTTGTATTCTTTCAAGCATACGAGAGTGTGCTGAATATTGTATGCCATTGAATGATGCAACTGCTGTGTAAAAACGGGGTTAGCGCTGTGGCTGCATGCAGTCAAGCAATTGAAATCCCCGGAGGAATCCTATGTTTCGTCGCGAAGAAGATGCAAATTATGTCATATATGCTTTTGTAAGTGATCTGGTTTTAACAGTTTTGGCGCTGTATGTGGCATATCAGGCTCGTATTCATTTGCCCTATGGGGTGGATTTAACCGCCAAAGATATTCATTTTGTACCTGTTTTGTATGTAACCGTTGCTGCCATTTGGACGTTAGTGTTTTTCTTATTCAATGTCTACGATACCCGTCACACCTTGCGCGCCGTTGATGAACTGCAAATACTGTTACTTTCCATAAGCATCGGCGCTTTCGTATTTGCCGGCGCCCTCTATCTGAGCTATCGTGATTTACCGCGCCTCATGTTCATATACTTCTTTCTTTGTGATTTGGGCTTTCTCATCGGTTATCGTTGGGTGATGCGGATGGCCTTACGCTGGGCGGGAGCGCGCCAATTGAGTGTGCGTCGTATTCTCGTCATTGGCGCCGGACGTGTGGGGCAGACGGTGGCCAAACGCATTCAGGAGGAAGCGTGGACTGGGCTGGAATTAGTGGGCTATGTGGATGATGCTCCCGAGAAGATTGGAAAAGTTTTGCAGGGGGGGCGAGTTTTGGGGCCTTTGCCCAGCGCCCTTCAGGTAGTGGATCGCTATCAGGTCGACGAGGTTATCTTTGCTTTACCTCTGCATGCTCACGAGACCTTGCGCCGGCTCGTTATTTCTTTGCAAGAACATCCTGTTCGGGTGCGGGTGGTCCCTGATGTACTCGACCTGGCTTTCTTCCGGGCCAGTATGGATGATTGGGATGGCATTCCCCTCATCGGTTTGCGAGATCCCGCCATCCATGGTGTCAACCGCCTCATCAAACGTATTTTTGATCTGATCGTAGCTTCCATATCCGTTCTTATATCCTGGCCAGTCATGGTGATCGTCGCCATTGCCATCAAACTCGATTCTCCCGGTCCCGTCATTTTACGGCAGGAGCGCGTTGGCGAAAATGGGCGCCTTTTTCATGTGTATAAATTCCGTTCCATGGTCGACAACGCCGATAAGTTGCTGGAGAAAGTCGTTCAGGAAACCGAGGATGGACAAATCATCCATAAACGTCGGGATGATCCGCGCATTACTCGTGTAGGTCGGTTTATCCGGCGCACCAGTCTTGATGAATTACCCCAGCTCTTTAATGTGCTCAAGGGCGAAATGAGCATGGTCGGGCCCCGGCCAGAACTTCCTTTCATTGTTGCCCGTTACGAAGCCTGGCAACACAAACGCTTTGCCGTGCCGCCTGGTATCACCGGCTGGTGGCAGATCAGTGGTCGTAGCGATAAGCCGATGCATTTGCACACTGAGGATGATTTGTATTACATCAGTCACTATTCGCCGTTGCTCGATCTGCAAATCCTGTGGCGAACCATAGGTGTTGTACTCAAAGGCAAAGGGGCTTATTAGCATCTAGCTCATCCGTATTTAGCCCCTTGCGCTGGAAATTATCGTTGGAAGGGGGAGCAGGAGGAAGGAAGCAAGGAGCAGGGAGTAAGAAGCAGGGAGTAAGCAGCAGGGAGTAAGCAGCAGGGTTTGCTCGCTGGCGTGGGGAGGGATACGGGAGACGGAAGACAGAAGAGTGTGGTGAGGGGATATTG
>JAADFV010000450.1 GCA_013152695.1 Chloroflexota bacterium
CAGTGTTGGGGGCGTGGGTGCTGCGCTTGCAGTGGGTGCCGTTGTCGTTTCTCTCGGCCTGTTGGCCCCGGTAAGCAACTAGTAGCGCGCGGTCGTTTGGCCGGCATCGCCGACCTTTATAACGGTGTTCAAGACAAGATGGCCAAATCGCCGGGAAACGTTCGATCGTGCGCACCAACCAACCGATTGCTCGGGGACAATTTGCAAGTGATTGCACAAATGTCTCGCTGATCTGCGATGACCGCAGGGCAATTATTGGGCCGTCTTTTTCAAAGCGGCCTTCTGCTTATTGTAAAGGAACAGTCTCCGCCCACGGTCGTCTGGAGCGATAGCGCCATGACTTCACCCTCATTCCCCCATCAAAGCGCGTGTTAACAACAATCGCGCGGGCGTGGGCTTCGTGCTGTCCATTAAGGCAGCAGAAGGAGGGTGAAGTCATGGCGTAATGCCTGACGAACGTGTGGCGGAATATTGTGCCCTGTTCCCCTATGTTTAGGGATTGGTATTGGCCCTGTATGGGGATACAGAAACCCCAACCCTATCCCCACAAAAAAGGCTGTCCTATACCCATCAGAGATTTGGGGGAAGTCTGCCCTGTCCGAGATCGGCGAAGAAAAGCTGTGAGCCGGGTTGGATACCCCACCAGGCGACAGGTCCTTATCCGGGCAATTTGTCTGGGTTCTGGTCGGTGTTGAATATCGAGAGCACCTCAATGGTGGTCTCGTTGAGATCGTACAACACGATATATCTGAAATTGGTCAGCACAATTCTGCGCAACGGGGCGGCGCCAAATCGTGCGCCCCGCCGGGGATTTTGTTTTAAACTCTCAAATACGCCAACGATGGTGTCGTAAAAGGCGACGGCACTGGGGGGACTTTGTTCAAGTAAATAGCCGACCGCGTGTTCAAATTCATGCTGGGCACGCGCGGAGATAATTATCCTCATGCGGTGCGGATGGTATTCACTTTTTGGGCAAGAGCATCCATTTGCGCCTTCGTGGCGACGCGGCCCGCTTTGATGTCGGCCCGTCCAGCCGCAATGGCTTCCTCCATTTCTGGGGTAAGCTCGGTAAACTTTAACAGCATCTGACCCATCTGGTCCTGTTCGCTCTCCGGGAGATTGCGAACCGCTTTAATGGCGCGATCTAAGGTTTTTGACATGAGGGCATAGTACCACAATTCAAAATGCATTTCCAACCAACACGCCATCCTAGACTCTCGGTGTGAGGCTTAACCGGCTGAACCAACAACCTCAAAAAACCCTTCAGTCGGCAGGTGATATGGGTACATATCGGTCAATCCAGAGCACCGTTGTAAGATAGCCCGGTTTGGCTCAATCTTGGGCGATGGGGTAGGAATCGTTAGAAATTTTGAAAGATGTCGACCAGCGCCGCGCGATAGGCTTCAGCAACGATTTTCTGATCGAACTCCCGTTCCATCTTCTTGCGACCCGCACGACCCATCGCGTTGCGCTTGTCAGAGTCAAGTTCGCAAAAGCGCAAACAGGTCTTCGTAAGAGCACGGTACAAAGATATCCCGTCGTGCCGTCTTCGACCACGGTGCGGCAACCGGGAACATCCGTCGCGATCAACGGCCTTCCCATGGCCGCCGCCTCGATGAGTGTTCTTGGGGCCACTTCCCTGTATGAAGGAAGGACCACGCAATCTGCCTTTGCGATAACGGGACGGACGTCCTCTGCGGTGCCTAGGTATTCGATTGTTTCAACTGCCTCCCAGATCAAAATAACATCGGGGTCAATTGCACTGCGATTCGCTGTGCCGGCCCCACCGAGTAACTGGAATCGTGCTCCTGGTATGACATACCTAACCCGACGGGCCGCTTCCACGAATTCAAATACACCCTTATCTCCCAAGAGCCGAGCGATCATAAGAAATACTGGACCTGAAGGATCTGCTGGCAAAGGCATAGGGGAAAACTGCATTAGATCGATGCCAGAACCCGGCAGCGACCGGGCTTGGTGTTCCTGGATCAGGTGGCGCTGTGTGAAGAGCGCGCGATCGTCTGGGTTTTGGAAGAAGACTATCTGGAGCTTGCGAAACGCTAAGCGATAAAGGAAGTCAGTAATAAACTTAAGTACGCCACCAGACAAAAAAGCCGTTCCGAGTCTAGAAATGTTTGGTATGAAGGGAATGCCTGTCTGGTCTGCTGCGATCGCTCCAAAAATGTTGTTATTGATGGTGTAGCTGAGGATAATATCAGGTTGTAGCCTGACAAATTCCCGCCTGAATCCCCGAATTAATTTCAGATCTTGAATTGGCGATAGGCCTTTTACATTCATCAAAAGAGGTACCACCCGACAGCCAATTGTTTCTAGCGCGGGCACAGCCGAGTCAGGCGGGGCCAGAACTGTCAGGCGATGACCGTCGGCCATCAGAGCTTCGACAACTGGGCGACAGAAATGGAGAATGTTCCAAGCAGCATTTGCTGTTAAAAGTATGTGCATGGCGATCTAGTTGTGGAACCTCAGCAGTTGTTTCGCACCAACGATAAGCGGTTGATTGCAGGTTTTGACTTTAGCTTTGAATGTGGCCGGTGCCAATTGTAAAGATTAGTAACTGCACTGACTGTCCGTCGTCATATAAAATGGAACATCAGAGCGGTTTGAGTTTTGGAGGCTCTGGGTTTATCTCGCATTGCTAGAGCGTTTTCCTGACCTGCCCCCAATCTGAGGGCCACTTATAAGAAGACACTGTTCCTCTTTTGTTTGCCATTTTTCGGCGGCGTGAGCAATGGGCGGTGGCGCGGAGCCTTCGAATAGCTCAAGCGGCGCTGCCCATTGCTGTTTGTGGAAGGGCCTGTTTTCAGCAAACTCTTCCGGGGTCTGATATTTCAGCGAACTGTGGGGCCGGTTTTCGTTGTAATCGAGGCGCCAGTCCTCGATGATCCGTTCGGTTTCAACCAGTGTCGTGAACCAGTTCAGATTCAGACATTCCTCGCGGAAACGCCCGTTGAAGCTTTCGATATAGGCGTTCTGGGTCGGCTTGCCAAGATCGATGAAGTAAAGCTGCACGCCATGATCATCGGCCCATCCATCAAGGGCGCGGCCTCGTAGTTCAGGCCCATTGTCAACGGTCAGAACATCCGGATAGCCGCGCTCACGGGCAACGCGTTCCAGCATCTCCACGACGCGGGTGCCGGGGATCGACAGGGCTACATCAATAGCCGGGCATTCCCGCGTGCAATCGTCTTTCAGATTGGCGGTGCGGAACTTTCGCCCGTTGGCAAGCGCATCCATGGTGAAGTCCAGCGACCAGCGCTGGTTGGCGGCAATCGGGCACCAGGCACCCTCACGCACGCCCTTGGGGATTTTCTTGGCGTTGCGGCGACGCAGAGCCAGCCGTTCCTCCCTGTAGAGCCGTTCAACCACTTTTACGTTCACCCCAAATCCCTCCCGGACCAGCTTGGCATGCAACATGCGGTAGCCATAGCGCCGGTGTTTGCCGGACAGCGTGATCA
>JAADFV010000451.1 GCA_013152695.1 Chloroflexota bacterium
TGCAGCGGGAAAACAAGGAACATAGGCAACTGTCAAGTCAAGTACCATCTCGTTGCTTTAATGCGCTGCCCCTTTCTTGCCTGAAAGCTCTTCCTGCGATGACCGATGCAGATCGGTCTCTGGCGCAAAGCGTACACCAAAACGGATGAAATTGGGCGGCGGTGGACGGCGGATTGCCTATTCGCCCGGGAGCAGTTCGCGCGGCGCACAGACCGTCCGTAGCCCGGAAAACCAGTAAACCGGAAAACCGGGATGGGCGGCTTCACCCACAACCGGCCTGGTTTTCTGGGTTACTGGTTTACCGATCTACTGTGTTATGGGTCGACATTGATACCAATCTGTGTACTATTATCGAAGCGAGTATGGTAAAGTCGCTCATTTTTTCAAGGAGATGATGAGGAATTCATGGTATACTTTGGCCATGAATCAAGATGATTTTATGGCTACAGCCAGTGCTCCTGGAAAAATTATTCTTTTTGGCGAACACGCTGTTGTCTACGGTCGGCCCGCCATTGCCGTGCCTGTTAGTCAAGTGCGGGCACAGGCGTGGATTTACGCTGATAAGACCTGCCGGGTCGAAGCTGTGGATCTCCGGCGTGTAATCACTGTTGCTGATGCCCCTTCACACGATCCCTTTGCCCGGATTGTGCGTCTCATTTGCAATGAATTGGGGCGGCCTTTACCGCCTTGGCGGATTGTTGTTCATTCCAACATTCCCATTGCTTCGGGTTTGGGCAGTGGCGCGGCCATTGCCACAGCCATCGCCCGTGCTCTGCTTCAGGCTTTTCAAGCTGAGCTGCCGTTACCTGTGCTTTCTCAGTGCGTTTTCGAGGTGGAAAAGTTGCATCATGGCACACCCAGTGGCATCGACAATACGGTGGTTGTTTACGAACAACCGGTATGGTTTGTGCGCGGACAACCGCCCCAGACATTTCGGGTGGGTGCACCTTTCCATTTCCTTGTCGCAGATACCGGTATCGCCAGCCCCACGAAGGTGACTGTGGGAGATGTACGGCAGGCCTGGCAGGCAGAAACCCGTCGTTACGAAGCTATCTTCGATCGAATCGGTAGCATCAGCCAACGTGCCCGGCAAGCGATCGAAGCTGGGGCAAGGACGGCGTTGGGACAGTTGATGGAGCAAAATCAAGCCCTTTTGGCCGAAATCGGTGTTTCCTCGCCTGAGTTGGATACTCTGTGCTTACGTGCCCGCGCCGCGGGAGCTCTGGGGGCCAAGTTGAGTGGGGGTGGGCGAGGTGGTAACATGATCGCTTTGGTGGATGAGCAAGAACTACCGCAGGTGAGAAAAGCGCTGGCAACGACAGCCAGACGTGTCATCCAAACAGAGCTGCGGCCTTCCACCTCCCTCACCACGAACAGCTGGGATTGAAGGACGCCTTCTTTCCTTATCACCCCTGTTTCGAAAATAGGACACAGATTGGTATCAATGTAGACCCGCAGCACAGTAACCCAGTAAACCAGTAACCCAGAAAACCAGGACGGTTGTGGGCGAAGCCGCCCCATCCCGGTTTTCCGGTTTACAGGTTTTCCGGGCTACAGATGGTCTGTGTGGCGCGCGAACTGCTTCCAGGCAGATTCGCAAACCGCCCGACATCACCACCTTCAATTTCATAGCATTATCCCAATTATATCCCAAATTTATCCCAAGTTTATCCAAATTTCTATCTGGAATCCTTTTTTCCTAAAAGAAATCCCAAATTTATCCCCAATATCCCAAACCGTCAGGATGGCAGCGCCCTGTCATCCCGACGGTCATGGTTATTATTGTATTTCACTCTTCTTCTGCCGTTGTTTCCGCTGTCTCCGCAGGGGAGGATACTTCTTCTTCCCCTTCCTGCAACCGTTCCAGCAGCTCATCCAGCTCCGCATTCAATGTCTTCAGTCCTTTGAGAAGACCCTGACGCAAATCTGCTGTGACCTTGCTGGATTTTACAGTTTCAACGACCTTTTCTGCTTGCTGGCTCACATCTTTAGCCACATCGGTGGTACGTGCTTTTGCCAGGGCTTCGTTGATCTCTGAAACAACGGTCTGAAAGCCTTCGCGCACCTCTTCTTCGATTTCCTGGCGTTGGGGACTGCTCAGGACAGTGCGTAAGGCCTCACCGAATTTTTTACCCATTTTGTTCAGTTCATTAATGACTTGTTTTGTGGGTTGTTGTGATTCAGTCATATCAGTCCTCCTTCACAGCTGAGGTGAATATGTCGACACACATTGCTATTATAGCATGAAACAAGTTCGTTTCAATACTTCGATTTGAGTTTTGTTCCCTTTTTGAAAAATCGTGCTATAATAATTGTATCTCATTTCACTCAGCCGGAGAAATTACCATGCCTAGTCTTGGCGCACCTGAATTGATCCTGATCATTGTCATTATCCTCTTGCTCTTCGGCGCGGGAAGAGCCACCGAGGTCTTCCGAGCCCTGGGCAGCGGTATCCGCGAATTTCGCAACGCTGCCGGTGGCACTGATACTCAGGAACAAACCGAAGAGAAACCTCAGTAAACGACGCAGGTTGTGGCCAGCCATATCTGCTCTTTTGTCTATGCTCCCCGCGTAGAGAAAAACTGAGACCAACAAAACTGCGTCCGATTCCGATCGGATGCAGTTTTTTGTACGGGTTTCAGGGGGAGGGGGTAGCCCTATGTCTTCGACACAAATCCATCTGGCAGCAGCCATTGCCGCGAAAGATACAGATGAGGCCCTGGCACAGGCGGCTGCCGTCGCCTCTGCCGCGACCCTCGTCGAATATCGTCTGGACCTTATGGGC
Organism: Chloroflexota bacterium; assembly: GCA_013152695.1. The sequence continues at coordinate 2,786 of JAADFV010000451.1, forward strand.
AATTTTGAGCTTGCACGATTGATAGAGGAAAGTCCGCTTCCTGCTATTATTACCTGTCGGGCTCGGCGAGAGGGCGGGCGCTTTGCTGGTTCGGAAAAGGAGCGTCTGGCTATCTTGCAGGAGGCATTAAGCAGGGGTGCTCCTTTTATCGACGTCGAGGCGGACGCACTACCCTTTTTCTCTCTACCCGCGCAACGACAAAGCCGCATCATCGGCTCTCACCATGATTTTGAGGGTATGTTGCAGGATTGGGCTGCCTGGGGCTGGCGTATCCGCTCCCTGGGCGCGGATATCGTCAAGCTGGTGGGAACGGCACAACAGCAGGATGACATCCTCATGCCCTTAGCCTGGCTCCATACCCTCTCATATCCCGGAATCGGACTGGCTATGGGAAAGGAGGGGCAGATCTCGCGGGTGCTGGCTCCCCGCTTTGGCCAGGCCTTCCTCAGTTTTGCCGCTGCAGCAGAGGGCACAGCCGCCGGCCAACTCGACGTCAGGGCTATGGTGCAACGCCATCATTTTTTACAATTGGCACAGGCCGATCCCCTTTTGCTGGTGTTAGCCACCTCGCCGGAGACACTAACCTGGCTCCCGGCCTACGAATCTGAATTCCAGCGCCTTTTCTCCCCTCCTCGTCGCCCCTTAATCCTTCCTTTGTTCGTCTCAAAACTCGGTGTGGGTTTGTGGCTCAGTTTGGTTTTAGCGAGGGTGTATGGCCTGATCGTGCAGCCTGAGGTTGAGATCGAGCCTCATCTACGCTTTTATGGCTGGCAGCCATCGGGCCGGGCCTGGCGAGTCGATGAATTCCGCGCCCTTATGGTATCCTACGATATCCCTTCGCCTCAGGCCTGGATAAACGATCCTGCCTGATCATTTTAGTTTCCTAAGTTTCCATGCATCTGATAACCTTTCAGTTCCATAACGATGTTCTGGCTGGTGTGCTCCAGGGTGAAGAAATTCTACCTCTGCCCTGGCCCGACCTGAAAAAAGCTGCCCAAGCAGGACTCAATGCCATCCGGCAGGCGGCGGCGGCGGCACAGCCTCTCTCCCTCTCGCAAGTTCAGCTATTGGCACCCATCCGGCGACCGGGTAAAATTATTGCTATCGGCCTCAATTACCGCGATCACTGTCTCGAACAAAATCTTACTCCACCCAAACACCCCACCATCTTTACCAAGTTTTCCACCGCGGTCAATTGTCCTGGCGGGGAAATTCGCTGGGACCCTGCTCTTACACAAAAAGTCGATTACGAGGCAGAACTGGCAGTGGTGATCGGCAAAAAGGCGCGACGGGTTGCCGCCGCCGATGCCTACGATTACATCCTGGGTTATACCTGCCTCAATGATGTTACGGCACGGGATTTGCAGAAGGGCGATGGTCAGTGGGTGCGCGGGAAGAGCCTGGATACCTTCTGTCCCATGGGGCCCTGTATCGTCACCGCAGATGAACTGCCCGATCCTCATCATCTTGCAATTCGAGCCTGGGTAAACGGTGAGCTGCGGCAAGAAAGCAATACGAATCAGCTCATCCACGACGTTCCCGCTCTTATCGCCTTTTGTTCGGCGGCCTTTACCCTGGAACCCGGCGATGTGATTACCACGGGAACGCCAGGTGGCGTTGGCATTTTCCGTGACCCTCCCGTCTTTTTACAACCCGGCGACCAGGTTGTGATTGAAATCGAGAAAATTGGGCGCCTTGAAAACAGCGTCGGCCCCTATCTCAGTTAGCGTGCCTGTGGAGTCTACCGGCATGGCACGTTCTTTCTGGCACCTTTACATTGGCGATGTGATTTGATCCATGTCAACCCAACCCTCCTCTGACCCCCTCCACAGCATCGAACTCGAAGTTGGGCAAATCGCGCGGGGTGCCGGTATCGGTCTGGGGGGGAACATCATCTATTACGCCGTCAGCTACCTCTTTGGTATTCTCGTCGCCCGGCAGGTAGGGGCGGAGCAATACGGGCTCTACACTCTCGGCGTTACTGCCGTCTCCTTGATCAGCCGCCTTGCCATCGTTGGCCTGGATCGAGGTTTGATGCGCTTTGCCAGCATTAGCCGCGGTGAGGGCCGTGGTGCCCTTTTACGCCAGCTAGCCGGTCTCGCATTATGGGTAGGTGGGATTTCTGGGATGGTAGGGGCTCTGTTGATGTGGTTTTTCCCTGCCAACTTGCTACAATTACTGCATTGGACCGACAAACCACAACTCTTACCACTTTTGCCGGTCTTTGCTTTAGCCGTGCCGGCCATGACCCTGACAGGGATCGCCATTGCCGGAACTCAGGCGTTTCGTACCATTCGCTACCGGGCCTTTGTTGTCAATGTCGTTCAGCCCATCCTCAAACTCCTTACCTCCCTTATTTTCATTGTCATTGTGGGGCCGGTGGCCATGGCTCCCGTTCTGGGCTTTGTCGTTGCCCAAATCCTTGGCACCTTTCTCGCCTTGTTCTATCTCCGCCGGCTCACACAAAATGTGCCTGTAGTTGATGCCCCTACACCGGGTGTGGGCCGAAAACTGGCACGTTTTTCCTTGCCGCTGCTCTTCTCCAACGTTATCGATTACCTCAACGGCCGCACAGAGCTCCTGGTCTTGGGCATCTTTCTCATCGCTGATATGGCGGGTATTTACAACGCGGCCGTACGACTTTCAGGTCTTGGCCTGATTGTGCTCACAGCTTTCAATGCCATTTTCTCCCCCCTCATTTCTGATCTCCACCATCGCGGGGAGATGGAACGTCTCTCTATCCTTTTCAAGCTGGTAACACGCTGGATTGTGACCATTGCCATGCCCCTTTTCCTCGTACAAATGCTCTTTGCCCCCCAATTGATGAGCTTTTTCGGCCCTGAATTCGTCCAGGGCGCAACAGCTTTGCGCATCCTCAGTTTAGGGCAACTGGTGAATTTTGCGACGGGGGCGGTAGGCGTGATGCTGATCATGTCCGGCCGTTCCGATATCACCTTTCTTAATTCACTGCTGACGGTCGTTTTGGCCTTGGCCCTTGATTTTTGGTTGGTGCCCAAAGCCGGTCTTGTCGGTGCTGCCATGGCCGGAGGTGCAATTTTAGCCTTGATCAACCTCGTGCGCTTGCTCGAAGTGTGGACGCTGATGCACGTCCATCCCTTTAGCTGGGCCTTTTTACGCCCCCTCATCGCCGCCATACCCGCGGCCGCGATCGGGGGGATATGGTTGCTTTGGCTTCCGCTCGGCAATATCCTTTATCTCATGGCCGCCTGCATCACCCTGGGAATCATTTACATGGCCAGTTTGCTCGCACTCGGTCTAGACGATGGCGATCGTATGATGATTCGTGGCTTACAGGTACGCTTTCGGCGCCTTCTGGGCAGTCCCCTCCCTGCCGACACCGGGCACTAAGGAAATTCGTCCGATTGTGCCAGTTTCTGTAGATTAGCCATTCACTTTCTGAATATCCATGACCCTTTTTATTCTCGGCCTCGATGGCGCTACCTGGGACTTACTGGATCCCCTCATGTCTGCGGGCCTGATGCCGCATCTTCGGGCACTGGTGGACTCAGGTGTACGCACGCGCCTGCGCTCGACCTATCCTCCGGTAACAGCCCTGGCTTGGCCCTCTTTCTTCACAGGAACCAATGCGGGTAAGCATGGCGCTTTTTCTTTTGTCAGGCGCGATCAGCAGGGAAAGGAGCAGGTCATCGACGCCAGCCAGGTGCAGACACCGGCCATTTGGGACTGGTTGGCTCCCAGCACGCAACGATGTGGCATTCTTGGCATTCCCATCACTTATCCTACGCCTTCCCACGCCACTTTTGCTATCTCTGGCTTTCTCACTCCTCCCCAGCCGTCCGCAGCTTTCACCCCACCCTCGCTGGCGATGGAACTGGCGGAAATCGTGGGTTCGTGGACATTTCATGTCCCACCCCCAGCCAAGCCGAGCGATATCTCAGCAACGAAAAGCTTTATCGCCGCGCTCATGGCAGCAACCGAACAGCGACGCCGCGCCATCCCCTACCTCCTCCAACATTATACTCCCGATCTCTTCATTGCCGTGCTCATGGATTTCGACACTATCCAGCACGCGTACTGGGGTTACCTTCACCCTCATCATCCCTTTTACCAGCGTCCTGAAGCTGAGCCCATCCGCCAGACTCTATTCCCTGCTATTCGTCTCATCGATAGCCTTATCGCGGAAGTGGCGGCGGCCGTACTTCCTGACGGAAACCTAGTTCTAATCAGCGACCACGGTTTTGGACCAATGCACCGGCGCCTGGCCCTCAACAACGCCTTGGCCCAGTACGGCTTTCTCAAACTGCGGCCCGGGCGCCTTTGGCTCGATCGCCTGCACCGGCGCGCCAGGCGTATCCGGCAGCGCCACTGGCCCCAGCGTGCTGATCAGCTGCGGCACGTCAAATCCAACCAGACTCTGCCTCAGCTCATCGATTGGTCTCACACCAGGGCATTTGCCGGTGCGGCCCACGAACTCAGCATTCATCTCAACCGCCGTGACCGTTTTCCCCACGGCATCGTTTCTCCGGCCGAGGTACCAGACCTTGTGGAAGAGATCAGCGAAATGCTATTGGGGCTGCGTGACGAAGAGGGAAAGCCCCTCATTGCCGCCGTCTATCGTCCCCAAGACCTGTTTCATGGCCCCCAGCTTGCTCAGGCTCCAGATCTCTTCATTCGTCCTGCAGACGAACGTGACGTTGTCACCGATGGGCTTTTGCGGGGTAAGCGACTCTATCGTCTGGAGGAACACCATGCCGGAGGCTGGCACCGTCTCGAAGGCATCCTTCTCGCAGCCGGAGCTGGATTTCAGCAGCCGCAAAAATGGCTGCAACCTCCAACCTTGCTCGATCTGGCTCCTACCATTTTTCAGCTACTCGGCTATCAGCCGCCCTCACAACTTGATGGCCGCGTTCTCTCGGAGATATTGAAGCCCTCCTCTGTTCCCCTCCATCCTCTTCTCCAGACGGCTGAACCCTCCGAATCATCCCGCCAGCTGACGCCTGCAGAACAAGCCGAGCTGATGAAGCGTTTACAGGGCCTTGGTTACATGAATTGAGGGCCAAACCCGAAAAAATCGCACCCCTTGATCGTGAGTTTGAAAAAAATTTCGATATGTTGTAAGCTATTATGCAATGTAATGCCGCCTCAACTCAATAATCCTGCAACACCACGACGAGGTGTGTCCCTTGCGCTCCTTTCGTTACGTGAAACCTCAGAGCCTTGAAGAATTTGGCGACATCCTTCGTACCGCCGAAGGCAGGACGCGAGTGCTTGCAGGAGGAACGCATCTTATCAAAGAGATCAAGCAAGGGCAGGTGCAGTTGGAGTGGTTGATCGACATCAAGGGCATCGATGGGCTCAAGGAAATTCATTATGGTGCCAGAAGTGGTTTATCGATGGGTGCCAACACCACCTTGAGCGAGATTATCGGCCATTCCGACATACAAAAGCACTACCCTTTTCTGGTAGAAAATAGCGCTGTCATTCCTTCCTGGCAGATTCGTAATCGGGCAACCTTAGGCGGAGAAATTCGCACCGCTTCCATCCATTCACCGCTTCTGGCGGCGCTTTTGTGTTACGATGCCTCTTGCCGTGTCTTAACGAATGGTAAAGAGCAGACAGTCGCTTTGACCACCTATCTTCAAGACATATCTCTCAATTCACAACCTCCCGATCATCTGATCACCACCATCCTTTTACCCCCTCATACCGCACCTCTCCTCACGGCCTATAATGCCATTTATCATGATCGTGGACGCCGTATTCTCTTGGCCGGCGCCGCCGTAGCGGCCATGGCCTGGCCTGACGGTCACTACCATTGGTGGGTTGTCATGACTGGCGTTACGCCTTACCTCAGGCGTCTTTCAGCAGTAGAAGATGTCCTGGCTGAACAGAGTGGAGAGGCGGTAGCCATCGATCGAGCCACGGCTCTCTTGGCCACCCTTATCCAGCCCGAAGATGATCTTCATACCACCGCCTCCTACCGCATGGCCATGGCAGGCCAGCTATTCCAGCGAAGCGTGCACGCAGTGATGCAACAAATTCAACGAGGCGCATCATGAACTACACAATCTCTTTGCTGGTCAATGATCATCCCCTCACCTTGGAGGTATCAGCGCAACAGACACTCCTCGAAGTCTTGCGCGAAGAGCTGGGGCTGACCGGCGCCAAACATGGTTGCGACGATGGTTCATGTGGTGCTTGCACTGTGCTTCTTAATGCAGAACCGGTCTATTCCTGCATGGTTCTCGCTGTGGAAGCAGATGGCGCTGTCGTGCAGACGATCGAAGGAATGCGACAGGAGGAACTTCATCCCTTGCAGCAGGCACTGAGCGATTATCATGGTTTTCAATGCGGATTTTGCTCTGCAGGCATGCTGATCACAGCGCAAGCATTGTTATCCCAGAATTCTCGCCCTGACGAGCAGCAGATACGTCAGGCACTCAATGGCAATCTTTGCCGTTGTACCGGCTATGCCGACATCATCAAGGCTATACAAGTGGCTTCCAGATCGCGACGATAGGTAAATGTAGCAGTGTCACGTAAATCACTCCTCGTAGGCAAGGCTTTTCCTCGCATAGAGGGTACGGCCAAGGTCACCGGACAGAGTCATTACATCAACGATCTGTCCTTTGATCCCGGTTTGCTTTTTGCTTCTCTGGTGGTTAGCCGTCGCCCTCATGCTCGCTTGCAAGCCATCGACAGCAAAGAGGCCTTGCAGATGGCTGGAGTGCAGGCTGTGCTTACGGGAGAGGATGTGGCTGGTTACAATGGTGCTCATTTGCGTGATCGACCAATCCTGGCGCGAGAAAAAGTACGCTATGTGGGTGAACCCATCGCCATCGTCATCGCCGAAACTGCTGATATTGCCCAGGCTGCGGCGCAACTGGTTCGTGTGAGCTACAAAGACTTACCTTTGCTCGATACCATCACGGCCAGCTTGGCGGAGGATGCCCCCCTTATCCATCCTGATTTCTCCACTTACGTGGGTGCCGACCTTCTGCAAGAGCGCCCACACGGAAATCACTGCGCTCGTTTTTCGTTGCAGCATGGCGACATGAAAGCCGGCTGGGCTGAGGCAGATGTCATTTTAGAGCGGGAATACCACACGGCGCTACGCCAGCATGTTCCTTTGGAAACACACGGGGCGATTGCTTACCAGGACAGCGATGGCTTAATCAGGCTGTGGAGTTCGGCCATCACTCCCTACGCCCTTAGAACCGAAATTTCTCACGCTCTGCACATTCCTCCCGAACGCCTACGCGTGAGTAGCACCTGTGTGGGGGGTGGTGTCGGCACAAAAAGTCGGGCGAGTATCGAAACCGCCGTCGTAGCCGCAGCCATGCATATTCCCGAGCATCCTATCAAGCTGGTCTTGCCACGGGACATTGAGTTTATCTCGACCTTTGTCCGCCCGGCTCTGACCGCCTATCTCAAGATGGGCGTGACCTCTGCCGGAGAAATCGTTGCTTTGCAGGCGCGGTATCAGTGGGATGTGGGGGCCAGTGGTGATGCCTGCCTGGCTACAATCTGGGCCAGCACCTATGCCGGCACGGGGCCTTATCGTATTCCTCATTGCGAGATTATTAGCGAGGGGGTCTATACCAATCATACACCGGCCAGCCCAATGCGGGGCAATGATGTGGCGGAGATCCACTGGGCCATCGAGCAGATGGTCGACGAATTGGCTGCTGCCATCGGCATGGATCCCTTTACATTCCGGCTACAGAATATCCTCAAAGGAGGAGATGATCTTGTCGCAGGAGTACCCATGCATGCCATGGGCTTGGAACCTTGTTTACAAGCCGTCAGTGAAGCATTGCCCTGGCAGCCGGATCGAGCCAGTTCTTTACCTGAGAACAAAAAACGGGGCCAGGGTTTGACTGTTTTTTGGAATCCGGCCACACAAATGGCTGATCAGGTGGCGGAAGCATTACTGCGCTTGGATAATGACGGATTCTGCACGATTTTCATCGATACCGTTGATGGCGGCCAGGGCATCCGTACTTTTGTGGCCCAGCTGGCAGCTTCGGAGTTAGGAATTCCCTTGGACTGGGTGCATATCGAACCGGCTGACACGGCTTCGGAGCTCTACAATAATGAGGACAGGCTTGGTTGTGACATTGCCTGCATCGGCAATGCCGTCCTCGAAGGGGCCCGGCAACTGAAGAAACAGATCGTGGCATACGTTACGCCCATCTGGGAGGAAGATCCCCGCCATGTCGACATTATCGATGGCGTGATTATTTCCCACGCCACAGAACGCAATCTCCCTCTGGATGAATTCTTGATAGGGGGTATTGATACGCCTGCCGGTAAGAAGAAACCGCCTGCATTTGTTGCTCGGGGACGATATTTCCCCCACCCCTTATTGGCCACAGACGACACCAGCATGTTGGCAGTGATCCAGCATTTTTGTGTCGGGGCCCTCGCCACCGAAGTGGAAGTCGATACCGTCACGGGCGAGGTTCAGGTGCTTAAATTGGCTGCCGCTCTGGATGTCGGCCATGCCATCAATCCTGCCCTTGTCCTTTCCCAGATCAAGGGTGGGGCTATCCAGGGGCTGAGTGCTGCTTTGCTTGAGACCTTGGTTTACGAAAATGGGGTTCCCCAAAATACCAATCTTCATGATTATGTGATTGCCACATTTGCTGATTTACCGTCACAATTGCATGCAGCTGTGATTCAGGTACCTCAGGACAGTTGCCCTTATGGTGCGCGTAGCATAGGGGCAGATGTTCCTTTGATAGTTGCTCCCGCCATTGCCAATGCCATCTATCACGCCACCGGTGGCAGGCTGACAACCCAGCCCATCACCCCTGAACGCGTGTGGAGAGTGTTGGCCCCAACCCAAAAGGAGGAAGCCTGACGATTAACCTACGATTTCCCTACGTTCCCCCAGAGACCGTCACTTCCCGGTTGCCAAAATCGACATTTAGGTAGACAATAGGGATGTAGATTTTGAATGCTATCACGGCCCCATTCTCGCGGTGTTAACGTGCTATTGAGAGAATGACGGGGCTACGATAGAGTGTCAGATTGACTCATCCAGCTCTACAAAGGGCAACCCGATATTGGCGGTTTCGCATGATTGCGTTCGCATTCTTTACTCATCGTTTCTTTTTTCCCCGTCGCCAGATTCTCTACTGACGACTCTTCAAGGAGGTATCAATCGTGATGAAGTCCTATCGCTTCTTTTGGTTAGTGCCCTTGTTGCTTGTGGCGCTGGTTCTGACCGGTTGTGGCGATAAGCCCACGGAGGTCGCCGATGAAGGAGGTGATTTCCTGCTTGCTTTGCCGCGTCTTGTCATCGACATCGACAGCAGCGGCAGTCCTTCGATCGGAGGAATTACGCCCGCCACTATCAAGCGACCTTTGGCCAGTTTGATATCACAGGCATGCGCATGGATCCTGTCTATGTCGATTGGTTTACGCGCACCAATCTCCAGCATGTCGAAGTGCTTCACAAGAATGATGGAATCTTCATTTTTGCCAATAACGATCCTTTACCCCATATCGCATGGGATGGTGATGCACTTAAGTCAACCAGCCAGTTGGCCGGCGATTCCGGTTTCCTCGATCCTCGGGTTGCTAAGGTTGTGACTATGCTGGTTCCCTTCATTCAGCGGATTGGCGTGGACATTGCCGTACGCTTCCCTGTGGCAAGCGGTCAGGAGGTCATTCCTCTTGCCGAGCCTGGTGAAGTCATGGCTGCGTTGGCTGCCCAAGCGCAAGAATCAAGTATTGCCAAAGTACGGGTTCGCATTCACTATGATAATGATGGCGTTCCCTCAGTGCTCTCTGTTTCGACCAAAGACTTGGAGGACGCTCTGGGTGTGAGCTTACGGCAGATGCAACTGGCTCCTTACTACGTCCAGTTGATGAAGAATGCCAACATCCAGCACATCATGGTACGAACGACCACGACGGGCGTATTGATCTTCGTCAATGGTAAGGCGTTACCACACCTGGCTTGGAGCGATGCTCATTTGCAGAATAGTGCTCATCTGTTCGATCGACTGTATGATACACCTGAGTACCAGCTTTCACGTGAAGCAGTCAATATGATGCTGCCTGTGCTCAACAATATTGATGGCGAGGTCGTATTGCTCTTCCCCTTGGCGGACGGCGCTGAAGAAATTCCACTTCCCAATCCCTAATCTCCGGAGGCAGCATTATGAATATTCGTGAGAAGTATGGTGGATTGCGCATTGTTGGTCAGATATTGCAGGTTCTAGCCTGGGTTGCACTGGCATTGGGCATCATCGGTGCGATTGGCGCTTACTCATCCCTGAGTTCAGTCATTCCCAGTGGTGGCGCTCGCTTTGGAATTGCCATTGTCGTCTTGCTGGCTTTCGGGCTTACCAATTTCTTCGAACTTTTTGTCGTTGGCGGTCTTTTGGGCGTGTTTACAGATCTAGAATCTCATATGCGCACCCAAAATGATTTGCTGGCACGCCTGGCAAAGACCAGCGAAGAAGCTGCCCCACCACCTCCCCCACCCCCAGCTCCCTGATCTTTACCAGGACACTGAACCGTCCTTAAGGAAGCCAATAAGCTCCGGTCACCTTGGACCGGAGCTTATTGTTTTTGCAGGGCTTACCGCATGTTCTAACTGGGTCGAATCGTCCTTGCTTTCC